>JBBRJC010000075.1:0-10193 GCA_038220135.1 Bryobacterales bacterium
TGTCGGGATTCTTAGCAAGCACGCTGCAAAAGTAATCGCCAAAGCTCCGCGAAGCGTCGGAATTATCGCCCGCAAAATAGATAATTGACGTGCGCCCATCGGAACGAAAGGCTTCCCCATGAGCGGTTTTTGCTTCCTTAACCGGATCAGTAAAATTGACAAAATCCTTGAGAACCACCGCTCCACTTTCGACAAAAGTGCCGGCAATGTATTCGCGCTCCAAATCCGTATCGGGGTCAATTTTGTGAGTCAGTTTGCCGTTCCGTTGATCGCGATCAAAACCGATATCATGCGTCCCGGCGCCTACCCAAAGGTCGCGCCCACCCACTTGAAATGGCGCCTTCCAAATACGAAAATGATGGCGCGATGCAACCACACGCAGCGGATCACCCTGCGCAAATCCGTAATCCTGCACTCGCCCAAACATCATCAGTTCGCTCATCGGAAGTGTGACGTAAGCCTGCTTTGACAAGCTGCCCAGAAGACCGCGCAGCACGGCGTCCTTAGCGTTTTTGTCCACCTTAGACCAGCCCGCCTTTGCCAGCGCATCCCGTACCTGATTTTCCGTACCAACGATCAGAAAGTTGACGCGATCCCCCGGATTGCCGTCCTTATCAACCACGCGTTTGGGAATAGAATCCAGCTGCTGCTGCGTCAGTCGCGTAATTGCGCTAACGTCAACCTGCGTCGCGGCTTTCGCAGCAAAGCGTTCAACATGCACTTGAAATGAACCAGTAGCAGAATCGGCTGCCATCTGATTGATGCCCAGGAAAAGACGCCCGTCCAAACCAGCACGTTGCTCGCGTAAAAGGCCGATCGGAAATGGCCGGGCTGTAGCACTCTCACCAATGCGGCCAAGCAGCGCACCTTTACTGGCATCGTTCAGCGGATAATTTCGCACCAGGTCCATCCAGGCGCGCGTTCCACCGGCTGGGCCGATATCCTGCAATTGCGCGGGGTAACGCAGGGTCCCACTTCCAGTAAACTTCAGCACCTCCCCAGCTTTCACATCGATTTTAGTATCCAGCCACTTGGTGCTCCCTGGCACCTCGAAATCGTATGTAGCTGCGGGCTTATCCTGCGCGATGGCACCCAACGTGGCGAACAGAAAGGTGAGTGAGATCAGATGGCGATTTTGCATGGTTGATGCTGAGAACCTACACACTATATTATTTCTTCTCGACCGCCTGGCGTATGAATGTTTCCACTTGCCCCCAAAGCTTGGGATCGGCCTCCATCCGCGCGTGGCCACCGCCGAGGGTGCGCCGCGGCCATGACTCTGATTTTGGACCACTTGTAAAGGGCGGATAGTGATACAGCTGATTAGCCAGTATTGCGGTCTTTTTGGGATCGGCTGCAACAATATTCCGCTCGCCCCAAAAGGTAAGTAACTCGTGTTGATAGAGGTTGACGGCGCTTCCCACATTTGCGGGAATCACATGATCGGTCAACCCCACGCTATCCACTTGCACGGTGAGCAGAACAGGAATCTTCTTTCGCTCAAGGGCGCGGGCCAGTCGCACGGTAGTGTTACCACCCAGGCTTTGGCCGAAAATTACGATGCGCGCTCGGCTGGCTTCGGACGCGTCTATCTTGCCGTCACCATTTGTGTCCAGCGCTTTGGTTACAAATTTGATGGCCATGGAAAGATGATGATTGCCGAACGATTCGGCGTGAAGATGAGGGTTGCCCAGCCTGACGATCAATTTACGGACGCTGCGATTCGGATCGTCCCAACGTTCATAGCCGCCAAGAAATCCGATCACAATGGTGTCTCCAGAGGGAACGGGCGTAGTTGTGGGCAGATCTTTCAGGCTTTGGGCGGGAACGCCCGCAGTAGCGATGAGCAGAGTTAGAAGGATCGCACGCACGATGGATTTGACGAAAAGATAGAAGATTGGGTTACGGCAATCATGGGTGCCAGTACCCCAAGCCGTAAAGTACCAGCCGTCACGATCACGTCCCAATGTTTTATTATCTTCCCTGCATTTGCAATCACTTACAGCCACTCCATCGTACACTCCAAAATGTCACCTGCTACAGTCGAATCCAGAAAAGGTAGCCGACGCGGTTGCCTTTTACCATTTCGAACCCCAAGGAGCCCTCCATGTCCACCGCCGCACAAATCACTGCAAACCAACTCAATGCTCAGCTTTCCACCGGTCCCCGCACCGCCGAAGGAAAATCCGTGGTCGCTAACAACGCCACCAAGCACGGCCTCACCGCCACTTACCCCGTCATTCGCACTCCGGAAGAACAAAGCCAATTCGACGAAATGTCCGCATCATTCCTCGAAGAACTCCGCCCATATACGCCGACAGAACAAACCCAATTCAAGCAATTAGTGCTGGCCGCCTGGAATATCGACCGTTGCCATCGCCTCGAAGCCGAATTGGCCGCATCAACCGGATGCGACCCACTCCTCGACGAAGCCGCCTATAAAATCTTAGCCCGTATCGAATCCTACCGCCTCCGCGCCGAGCGCCTCTTCCACCGCAACCTCAAGGAATTAAAGACGCTAGACAAGAATCGCTACATTCCGCAAATCAAACCCAATTTCCCAACACCCATCTACTCCGACGGCCCCCGCTCCACCCCAAAAATCGGCCGCAACGAGCCGTGCCCCTGCAAATCCGGCAGAAAAGTCAAATTCTGCTGCATCAACAAAGGCGCCTAAGCTTTCTAAAAACTCAGTTTCAAAGCCAGTTGAATTACCCGTCCAGATTCACCCGTGTCCACAATCGCTTGTGTGCTAGGCGGCGCAACCGTACTGCAGCAGGTTTGTCCGAAAACGGTAGACCTGTAATTCGCACTGCCGCTTGTGGCACCAAAGGGGTCGTCAAAATTAGCGTGGTTTAGCACGTTGAAAAATTCTGCACGGAATTGAAGCCTGGTCCGTTCTGTCGGTTTAAACGACTTCGTCAGGCCACTGTCCAGATTCCAAAAACTGGGTGCCGTGAACGTGTTGCGGCCCATGCCATCGGAACCTGGGGCCGGAGCTTTGAACCCCGATGTGAGACCGGCGAAATATACAGGACCAATAATGCCCGGAACATCAGTCAGTTTCACTTCCGGTTGCGCTCCTTCCAGCGCGGCGCGTGACTGGTGAGAATAGTTCGCCGTTCGGGTACCGCTCATGACAGAGAACGGATTGCCCGACATGAAATTGAACAGCCCGTTTACAGCCCAGCCAGCAGCGAAAAAGCGCAACGGCTTGGGTAGATTTTTCCCGAACGGCATTTCATAAATCCAGGTGACTACCACAAGCTGGCGGCGGTCGAAACTGGAGCGAGCCCGTTCATTCCGCCAGTTGTTGATTGATGCCGGCGTACGCGTGTTGGTAGTGGAAAGTCCACCTCCAGAGGACGCGCCAATAGGGTCTACCGATTGGTCGTCAATAGACTTGTGCAACGTGTAGGCCAGCCCGAAGAGCATTCCATTTTGGAAGCGCCGGCGCACCGTGGATTGGAAGGCATGATAGTAGGAATCGCCGCCGGAATCGATGTAGGTTGATACGCCGAATTGTTGATTGGGGCGCAGCTTCAAAGCCAGCGTATTGCTTTCGGCGCGTCCTGAGAAATTTCCAGCACCGTTGTTGATGATGTCCGTAATGGTTGTAGTGGAGTTGACGAAGGTGCTGGTCAGCAAGCCCGAGGTCACAAGCCGGATCGCTTCGCCTGAACTGCCTGTAGGGCAAGTGGTGCCATCCGGCCGGCAACCTTTGTTGTAGTTGCGTTGCATCGCCAGAAAGTCTGGAAGAATGGGGTCTGCATTGATCTGATTGATGTCATAGGCGCGGTACAACCGCGTGCCGCGACGCCCCAGATATGCGCCTTGCACTACGAAGCCAAACGGTAGTTCGCGCTGAATTCCAAAGTTCCATTGATGGACCGTTGGCACCTTTAGGTTTGGATCGAAAGTGGTCATGCCTGGCGCATTGAAGTAAAGCTGCGCAGGTGGTGTTAGAAATTCTGAAGGCTTGGTGGAGGGGAGCGGCAGCTCTGTTGGAAAGCCCTCGGAATACCGCACGTTGGGCACAGTTCCACAACCCGGGGTGGTCGCTCCACTGACGTTGGCATTGCATGTGAGGGTAAGGCCGGGGACGCGGCCGGCGACTGCTGTAACTTGAAAGGAGGATAGTGTATCAAAGGCCATGGCATAGCCAGTGCGGAACACCGTTTTACGAATGGGTGACCAGGCGATGGACAGGCGTGGGCCAACCGCACCTAGGTTGGTGCGATTAAACCATGTGTCGGCTTTGACGAATGTCACCGGGCCTTGCGATCCATCAATCGGTTTATTGGGCACCCACGCACCACCCGCGGCTTCCTTCGGCGCAGGATTAATTTCCCAGCGCAGACCTGCGTTGATCACCAGATTGGAACGCACCTTCCATTCGTCTTGAAAGAAGAGGTTGTACTGTTTCATGCGATGTCCCTGGTTCCAGAGTGTTACGCCGTTGCCAGCTTTGAAGGGCAGGTAGTTGTTGTGGACCAGGTCGCCAAGGAAAGTTTGTGTGAGTTGAGAGGGCAGCCCCATAATGTCGTTTATTGTGGATTGCAGTCGCGAATAGTCAGTGGAATTGATTCCCGCACGTGCAGCGGTGCCTTGTGCGGGCTGGCCCCAAGTGGTGGCGGGCGACCGAACCCCGGAATCGAAACTGAGTAATGGCGTGACGGTAGCGCCTCCTGGTTGACCGCGTTGATCGTTGTGGCGATACAGGCGTATATTGACGCCAAACTTATAAATGTGGGACCCGCGAGTGATGGTTACGTTGTCGATGATTTGCGGAGTGGTTACAACACGGTAAGTGCGCGGAACATTGCGGAATGGGGCATCAACGTTATTGAAGCCAACACCGGCGGCGCGAGAGAAGGCTGGCGCGTTTGGAAAATCCGGATTGGCTTCACCCTGCGTGAAGAGGGCGCTGAACCGGGAAAGGCCTGCCGTGAATTCGTTGACAATGCGCGGGGTCACGATATAGGTCCAGCGCAAGGCCGCATTTTGGCTGGCCCGATAGACTTCGCCCAACGGTGCAAAGCCCGGGTAAAGTACGGGGCGTGAATTGTTCGGATCGCCGCCAAGTGTGTCGTTGGTAGACCAGATGTAGCGGGCAAACAGAATGTGGCTGGCGGATAGATTGTGATCGATACGGCCTGTGACAGAATCGCCATTCTTTTGTGCGGGCGGATTCCAGGCGTAGGCGGCAGTGTTAAGGCCGTCACCAGCGATGTAGGAATTGGGCACGGGCATCGATTTGAAGAGCTTGAGAATAGCGGGGTCCGGGCCTATTTTAGCGGGGTCGGCATTGAAGATGTTGAAGCTGGCAATGCAGTTGAGCTCGGCGGCAGTGGCACAATTGCGGACACCGTTGCGAAGCGCCCCGGTTTTGGGATCAACCAGCAGCGGAGTGTTGCGGGTGATGGCCACGCCGTCGAGTTTGAAGACGTTACCGGGTTCAGCCACGAAATAGCGATAGACGCCGGAAAGCGCGGAGGGCGTGTAAAGGATTGGCACGGAACCATAAGCCTGATCTACTGCTTGCGAAAACATGGCGCGCTGGCGTTGCCAGTTGGCGAAAAAGAAGGTCTTGTTGTGCTTGATGGGGCCGCCAAATTCAGCGCCGAATTGGTTGAGTTTGATTTCCGGTTTGGCAGTGCCTTGGGCGTTGGCGAAGAACTCGTTGGAATTGAGCGCAGTGTTGCGGAAGAATTCGAACAAGGTGCCATGGAATTTGTTGGTGCCGGATCGAGTGGCGATGGAGACGTTGGCACCGGAGTTGCGACCGTATTCGGCAGTGGCATTGGAAGTGGTTACACGGTATTCCTGAATGCTATCGGGGTTCAAACGAAAGACATTGTTCATCGGGTTGGAGACCGCAGATTCATTGGCTTCAATGCCATCAATGGTGGTGTTGGATGCCATGTCTCGAGAGCCGTTGACGTGCATGCCGCTGCCATCTGCACCTTTGGACATTTGGACAACGCCGGGTTCAAGTACAAGCAGTGCCAGCGGGTTGCGTCCATTCAGGGGAAGCTCTGAAATCTCTTTTTGAGAGACCACGTTGCCGATACTGGCATCCGTTGTTTGCAGGGCTTCTATGGCGGCGGCAATCGTCAGCACCTCGGCGGTTTCGCCAATTTGGAGAGTAATGGGGATGTCGATTGGAGCGCCAATCGAGAGCTTGTTGCCTGTATTACGAACGGTTTTAAAACCCTTCAATTCGACGGTGATGGAGTAATGGCCGATAGGCAATGAGGGAAACGAATAGACACCTGCCTGATTGGTTTTCCGCGTTGCGGTTACGCCGGTTGCGTCGTTAGATAAAGTGACGGTGCTGCCGGGAACAATCGCTCCAGAGGAATCGGTGACGGTTCCAGTGATGGCAGAGGTTGAGGTTTGAGCGCAGAGAATGAGCGCGGCGGCGCACACTGCAGCAAGCAGGCGGATAGAGAATCCCATTGCGGAATGTTAGCACGAAGGTTCCAGTCGGTCAGGAAAAAAGGAGGTTGTAGCCAGGGTCAACTACGCTGAGACCATCAGAATCGGCCGGATCACCAAGAAGCATTAGTTCGTGAACCTGGTAGGGATTGGTCAGCCCGCCGGTTACTTTGTTGCGAAACACTTCAAAGAAGTGTCCACCACCGGATGCTTCATCTACATCCAGGTCCGCAGCCACCTGTCCAGCTTTGTTTTTCATTAATGTTATTTGTATCGTTGCATGGGCACCTTTGCTTTTGAAACTTTTTCCAAGTGTGAAGTCCTCCAACGGTTTATGAAAAAAGGTTCCGGCCGGCATATAAAGATTGGAGGCGTTCAACATCTTTTCTGTATCTTCATCCACGAATGCAAAGCAGCGGTCTTGCTCGATGCTTCGCAACGATCGAACAAGTGCCCAGACGCTATCTGCGGTGGTGTGATTTGCTTTTGCAGCGATATTTAGAAGACACGCTTTCTGCTTGTCTTGAAGTGCGTTATAGAGTGCTGGGCCCGACAATTCAGTTCCCTGATTGGGCAATTGGATTTTACTGTTATTGAGTATTTCCCGCAGACGGGCGTCGGCCAGTTCATCAAATGGCTTAGCGTTGATGCCTTTAACTCGCGACGGATCGATGAGAAACCTGAGTGGATCGGCCGCTTGTTCGCCGGGAATCAGCCGCTTGAAAAAAGTCGTGAGTTGATAGTTTTTTGCATCGACAGTGATCTGGTAATCTGTACCAACATCGAGCGACGGAATGCCACTAACCCGGCAAGTGGTTGCCCCGTGGAGTTCGAATTCCGGCGTGCGCATGTGTTGGCCACCCGCTGAGCCGGAAACAGGGAATAGCTCAATGCGGACTGGAGTCGGGATAGGTGCATTTTGAACTGTTGCCAGGGTTAGCGTGAGGCTGGATGCTTGCATGGGAGACCAGATTATACTATCTTCGCATTGACCGCAATCATGCCGTATTTAGGAGGAACAAGTGGACTTACCGGTTCTTAAGTATCTTGACGTGTTTATTGGGCTTGCATTTGTGATGCTGCTGGGTTGTACGGTGGTGGCAACAATCACGCAACTGCTGACATCGGGATTCTATTTGCGCGCACAGTATTTGCGTGAAGGATTAATGGATTTGTTGCAGGAATTGGATCCGTCTTTAACAAGCGAGCAGTGTGAGCATTTGGCGAACTTGATCCAACGCAATCCTGCGGTAGCGCGTGTTTCAACCGGGCCTGGATTATTCACCGCTGCCCTACGGAATTGGGTTGCAAAATTCCGTGGCAAAGCAGCACTACCATCTGGGGCTCCTGCTGTGGTGATTCAACGTCATGAGTTTTTGAGGCTGCTTCTTGAATGGGCCGCTGGCGAGGGAGTTTATGCAAACGACAAGGCGCTGAACGAATTTACAGGTTGGGTGAAGACAGCACTACAACGCGTGGGAGTGGATTCACCACGCAACACATACCGCGCACTGCAATTCCACACCCTGCTGCAGGAGCGATCAAACCCCACGCTGGCTTCGCATATGTGGCACACCGCTGCCGCGATTGATGCATGTCCAACGGCATTCGTCAGCAAGATTCACGGACGTTATGATTCGATGACCACCCGCATCACGCAACGCTTCACACTGCAGGCAAAAATGATTGGCACTGTTGTGGCGTTGCTTGTCGCAATTGTACTGCCGCTCGATTCGATTGAGTTAGTGCAGCGGCTGTTGACAGATGACAAGTTCCGCAATGAATTAGTGGAGCGAGCGAAAACAGTGGACGCAAAGGAGAAAGCAGTTCAACCCACCGGCTCAATAGCCACGGCCGCAGAACTACAAACTCAAATTGAAGCATTGAACAAAGTTGGCATCGGTTATGGGCAAAAGGAAAAGGTCTCAGCCTACATTGAGGCCCATTTCAAAGGGCTCTTGTTATCGTGGATCCTGCTTTCGCTGGGAGCCCCTTTCTGGTATGACGCGATAAAGAACGCCTTGAAGTTGCGCAGTGTCCTGGCCCAAAAAGATGATCAGGACAAGACGGACCGGCAACGGGCCAGCCCAGGGACAACCACTGCGCCAAGCACCGCAACGCAGTCCGCACCGGCAGGCGTGGTAGGCGTTACTGCACAGCCAGTGGGCGGGAGTTGAGAATAAACCTTGATCTCGGAGGCGTGCGGATGGAGATTCCGGCGGAGTCGTTCAACGTGACAAACACGCCACAATTCGCCAATCCGAACGTTTCCTTCACAAGTGCCAACTTCGGTGTGATCACTGCCACTCGGGCAACCGGCAGTGGTGTGAGCGGTACAGCAGGCGGGGCTTGCTACAATTCGGCGCGCGGATTACATTCTAGTGCTTAATAATGTTTCAAAAAATCAAGGGTGTTACCGAGCCACGACCGCGAGGGAGTCCGACGTACAGGAACTTCTGCAAGAAACTGGTCCGTGGCATACTCCAAAGATAGCCATGCAAAACCGTCGCGAATTCTTCTTTCAAGCCGCTCAATTTAGCGGCGGTGCCAGCCTTGCGGCTGTGCTGTTGGCATCGGTGGAACGTGCCTTGGCCATTGAAGCCGACAGGGGTCCACATTTCAATTCGGCGCGCGAATTACATTCTAGCTTCCCGAAGAAACTGTTCGCGACTATACTCCAAGGATAGCCATGAAAAATCGCCGTGAATTCTTCTTTCAAGCCGCTCAACTTAGCGGCGGTGCCAGCCTTTCCGCAGCGCTATTGGCATCCGTCGAACGTGCCTCGGCCATTGAAGCCGACAAGGGGTCCACATACCTGGACGCCGAACATATCGTGGTTCTAATGCAAGAGAATCGCTCCTTCGATCATGCCTACGGCATGCTGCGGGGAGTGCGCGGCTTCAACGATCCGCGCGCTGTGACGCTGCCAGATCAGAATCCGGTGTGGATGCAAACCAACTCGACCGAGGAAACATACGCGCCGTTCCGTCTGAATATTAAAGACACCAATGCCACTTGGCTGGGCTCGTTGCCGCACTCCTGGCGCGATCAGACCGATGCCTGCAATCACGGTAACAACGATAAATGGTTGGATGCGAAACGATCAGGACGCAGAGATTGTGCTGCGAAGCCGTTGACGCTGGGATATTATGACCGCAACGATATTCCCTTTTACTACGCGCTGGCCGATGCTTTTACGATTTGCGATCAGAACTTCTGTTCCTCGCTGGCAGGAACAACGCCCAACCGGCTGTTTTTATTTACGGGTACGATTCGCGACAAGCAGAATGCGGCGGCGGTTGCGAATGTGCGCAATTCAGACGTGGACTACGATTCGATGGTGAAGTGGACCACCTTCCCGGAACGTCTGGAAGATGCTGGCATTTCCTGGAAGATTTATCAGAATGAATTAAGCTTGCCGACGGGATTCACGGGGGAAGAAGATGCGTGGCTGGCGAATTTTACAGACAACCCGATTGAGTGGTTTGAACAGTACAACGTCCGCTTTTCAAAATCGTTTCAGGACTATGCGCGCAAAGCCGTTGTAGCCTTGCCTGCCCAGATTGCCGCAGCTACTCAACCACGCGAAAAGCGGAATAAAGAGAAGACGCTGCGTATGGCAACTGAAGCGGTCAAGAAGTTCACCAGTGAGGCGTACGCGAAGCTGACCGAGCGTGACCGCAACCTGCATCGAAAGGCGTTCTGCACCAATTCCGGTGACCCGGCGTATCGGGAACTGACGACGCTGCAAT
>JBBRJC010000076.1:0-10186 GCA_038220135.1 Bryobacterales bacterium
ATTCCGCCAACCTCAGCAGACTTCGACACCCCCGGCCCTTAAAACAATCGGGACGCGCCCCCGCAACACGGCGCACACCAAGCAACCCGTGCCGCGTAAGCTCTTTGACAATTTAACGGGAAAGGACGCACCTCTCTCCACTAGTCCGGATTTCCTGAAATCTAGCGAAGGCTGGCAGGTTTCACTCACTAAACGCGACCCGGCATATCTCAAACAACGTGAAATCAGGAACAACCGCCCGTAGCCGAGCCGCGACTGCAAAGGAGCGGATACTCAGAACCCACAAAAAGCGGTGGGCCAAATTAAACAGCCGAAGTGGGGCCTTGCGCAACAACGGTTGCGCTACATATAATTCACAGCGCGACAGAAAGCTTGCCAAGGCCGACTGCTTTCACTCACTATACGCGACCCAGCCAATATCAAACAACGAAAAATCAGGAACAACCGCCCGTAGCCGAGCCGCGACTGCAAAGGAGCGGATACTCAGAACCCACAAAAAGCGGTGGGCCAAATTGAACTGCCGAAGTGGGGCCTTGCGCAACAACGGTTGTGAATTGTCCACGCTTGCCACCTGGGGACCCTACTGCTTACCTTGATGGCCTTTTGTTTGAGAAGCGCGTCGGCCAACACTTTTTGTGTTAAACCGCTTCAACCTGTAAGCACTGCCTTAGTGGTTCGATTGTTACGGCACAAATCGGTGGGAAAAACATCGGGGACGCAGTACTGATCACCGGATCTCTTTCATATTTTCATATGCTTCCATAATTTAGAAACACCTGTCTGGTGTTTGGGGAATTCCGGAGATGACACGCCCGTCCCGGATTTGGCGGAATTCCTGTTTAACCAGGCTCTGCCACCAACTGAACGATACAATACATAGGATTCCGCTGAAAGAGGTGCCGTCATGCGATTGATCCTGATTTTCGTTCTTTGCGCGCTCGTTAGTTGGGCCGAAGATTGGAACCGTTTTCGCGGTCCAAATGGTTCTGGAGTGGCGGCAGGCAAGGGCTTCCCCGCCCTGCTCAGCAAGAGCGAAAACCTGCTGTGGCGCACTGCGGTTCGGCCCGGTAAATCGTCGCCAGTGCTTACGGCAAAGCATGTTTTCCTAACCGCCGCTGAGGGCGGCAAACTGTTCACGCAGTGCTTTGATCGCTCAACCGGCAAACTGCTGTGGGAACGTTTTGTGCAGCGCCCGCATGAAGAGCAGGTCAATGCGCTGAACCACTCCGCAGCGATTTCCCCGGTTACAGATGGCGAAAATATTTATTCGTTTTTCAAGGAATTTGGTTTAATCTCCTATGATGCGTCTGGCAAACTGCGTTGGAAAGTGGCACTGGGGCCGTTTACCAATGTGATGGGGCTGGGAGCCTCGCCAATTCTAACGGGCGATGCGGTGGTGATTGCAGTGGACCAGATCGACAACTCGTACTTAGCGGCGTTCGACCGGCGCAATGGTGAGATGCGGTGGAAAGTGGCGAGAGACGAATTTGATGCGTGGGGAACGCCGCTGGCCTACACTCCCGCAGGGGGTGAGGCGCAAGTGCTGACGGCGGCTCGTGGGCAATTTGGCGTGCACTTGGCGGCGAGCGGCAAACGGTTGCTGACGGCGCATGATATTCCGACCACCATTGTGGGGAGTCCGGTTTTGGTTGGGGATACGGTTTATATGTTCGGATATGGGTCTGATACTCCGGCTCCGTTTGCGGCTCGGCTTGAGAAATTGGACAAAAATAAAGACGGCCAATTAACTGCCAATGAGTATGGGTCCGACTCATTTTTGCGTGGGATTGCGAAGTATTCTGGCAATCGTGATGGAATTATTACGAAAGAGAAGTGGGATGCCAAGCAGCGCGACGTTATGGGGCCGAACGGATTGATGGCGCTGCGGTTGGAAACAGGCAAGGCACCGCGGGAATTGTGGCGGTATGACAAGAGTTTCACTGCAGTGATTCCGACGTTGCTGGTTTATGACGAAGTTTTGTATGTCATGAAAAATGGTGGGATTTTGACTGCTTTTGATGCCCGAAGTGGGGCGGTCTTGAAAACGGGGCGATTGGATGGGGGTGGTGGTTATTCGTCTTCACCGGTGGCGGCAGACGGGAAACTATACATCGCTAGTGAAGAAGGCATTGTAACGGTTCTGCAAGCCGGCCGGGATTGGCAGGTGTTGAATACCATTGACTTAGGGGAGCCCTGTTTTGCGACGCCGGCGCTTTCCGAAGGCAGTGTTTATGTGCGGACTGGTGCAGGGTTGTACAGGTTTGGCAGAGCTGGATCCAGGTAAGTTTGCTAGTTCATTGGCTATATGTGACTTTTCTAAATTGAAGACTGAATTACGTGATATTCTGTTGAATCGGATGTGCTAGCAGTTGCTGATACTCGGCCTTTAAGGATCAAAATGACCTCCAATAGATTTTCCATAAACTCGAAGAGTTGCCTTACCCCTGCAATGCAGCTTTTACTCGTTTTGTCGTTTTGCGGTGTCAGCTTAGGACAACCGGTCGGGCTGACTTTCCGGCCGATTACGGCTGAGTATTCGACATTCCTTGACAGGATTATCATGATATCTGCAGCACCCAACCAACTTCATATTTACGATCCTGTGTCCCAGAGCGACACAATTGTAGCGTTACCTAAAACTCCACTCTCTCTGTCAGTCAATCATGATGGGAAATACGCGGCAGTGGGTCATGATCTAATAGTTTCCTACGTTAATTTGCAAACACCCGCTGTAGAAAAGACTTTCCCGATTAGTGGTGCAGCCAACAATATAAGCTTGGCATCTGAGTGGTTCTACACGTGGACTGCATCTTCATCAAGCTTAATGTCAATCAGGATTTCAACAGGAGCAGTGACAAATCTGAATGGCTATTACTCCCAACAAACTTGGCGGCTTAACAACGTCTTGAACACTATTTACTCTTTGTCTTCAAACCAACTCTCAAAGTTTAATGTATCAGCAGGACCGCTTACCTCACAAGGCACCTCGTATGTATATGACACGTGCGGAAACCTTTGGTTTTCCCCTGACGGAAGCAGGATTTATTTTGGATGCCCCACTGTGTACCGGGCTTCGGCAGACGCCAACCTGGACAAGCAACGGCTAACCTCATTTCAGGGAATTCCCGGAATTGCCAGTCTAACGGAATCGCCACACCTGAATATGATTGCCGTAATTCCACAGCAACCCTACGGCTATACCACCCCCCCTGTTGATAACAGCGTTGCCCTTTATTCAAGCACTTTTCTCACGCCGATTGGACGGCTGCAGTTGCCTGAAATAGCTGCTGGTCCTAAATCTTTCACTGGACATGGAAAATGGATTTTCTTCAACCAGGCATCTTCCAGCATTTATGTGGTTATGCAAGCAGATTCGACTTCCGGATTATTAAACGATTTCGCGGTAACAACATTTTCAACCTCTGCCCCAATCGCTTGTGGTGCGACTTTCTCGGCTGCAACCGCTTCTGTGATTGCGCAGGGTTCGCTTGGAACCGTAAACGTGGTTGCGGGGGCAACTTGTCGGTACCAAATCGCCAGCGACTCAACTTGGCTTGAAATTGTTTCTGGCGGTGCCGGAAGTGGAAACAATACGGTCACTTATATTGCACGTAAGAATGAAACGGCAGCAATAAGGACCGGAACACTTTCCGTTGGTGGCATAAATTTTGTAATAACACAAAATGCAGCTGGAACTGCGGTGTTCCCCAGACGCTTGGCCACCAACATTGTGGATGCCGTGTACGATAAGTCCATTGACAGGCTTGTTTTTGTATCAGCAGGTCCAGATGAGTTGCATGTCTACGATCCAGTAACCGATTCAGACCAAAAAGTTCAGCTTCCTCGTAAGCCGACTTCTGTTTCAGTCCGCCCAAGCGGAGGATACGCAGCGGTTATCGAGGATGGATGGATTTCCTACATTAATTTAAGAACACTTGTAGTTGAAAAAGTTCTTAGTACACCCAGCGATGCGAAATCAATAGTATTGGCAGACAATGGCTATATTTATCTATCGCCGGGACCAAGTACGTCAAACTATGGCTACTCCTTGGAGGTCAGTACAGGTAAAGCTACAAAATTTGATTTCTACGGCTATTCTCCGTTCGTTGCGCGACTTCACCCAAACGGTAATTCTCTTTATGGCGGCACCTACAACTTAAGCAAATCCGACATCAGCGCAGGCATTGCAAAAAATGCGACTTACGTTGCATCGGTTTCAACTTGCCAGAATTTTTGGATCAGTGAAGATGGCCTCAGATACTTCACGGCTTGCGGTCAAGTATATCGATCCTCTGAATCGACGGCCCTTGGTGGGCAGCTCAATGGCTCTTTTTCTGAGGCGCGCAATGGTGTGGTTTGGGCTTCGCATTCAGCCCTTCAGCAGTCAACGGTGCTGTTACCAAGAAGCACTTACTTCTCACAACCCGCAGAAGTTCAGATTTACGGAGACGCATTCCTGGGTTTTGCAGGCCGATTGACATTGCCCAAAATTGCAGTCGGGGCGACGCAATATGATGGTAACGGAAAGTTTGCATTTTGGAACGCGGCCTCAGACAAAATTTTTGTTATTCAAAGCGCAGATTCCGCACCTAATTTACTATCCTCTTATGGCATCACCACCATTCTTCCATCCACTCCCGCCGATGGCTGTACATTCACTTTGGGTACTACTTCAGCTACCTTGCCCCCCGCCGGTGGTTTGGTCAATGTTGCAGTGACAACAGGTTCCAATTGTGTATGGAAGGCCACTTCCCCTTCAGCCTTTGCCACCGTATCGGCTGGCTCTTTCGGATTTGGAACAGGCTACGCAACAATAGCCGTGGTCGCAAATACCTCAGCAACTTCGCGCACGGCAAGTTTAACCATCGCTGGACAAACATTTACTGTGAACCAGACGTCGTCCAGTTGCACCTATTCAATTTCGCCGTCTACCGTTAACTTTAAAGCCGGTCCTTCAAGCGCGACTGTCAACCTAACCACCGCAGCAGGCTGCGCATGGACCCAAATCAGCAATGCAGCCTGGTTAACTGGAACAAACTCCGGAACTGGCAACGGGACTGTGAATTACTCCCTTGAGATCAATCCTTCAACCATCCCCCGATCGGGCACCCTGACCATCGCCGGTCAAACATTAACCGTCAACCAGACTGGCCTTGTTACGCCAGGAAAGGTTGCCGCATATTCGGCGGGCAACTGGATTCAGGATTCGAACGGTAATCTCCAGTGGGACGGATCGGGCAACGATCGCCTGCTCTTCTGGAGCCTTGGCCGTCCCAACGAAATCCCAGTCTATGGTGACTGGAGCGGAGATGGTATAACGAAAGTGGGTCTCTACATCGACGGTACGTGGTTGCTCGATTACAACGGCAACGGTTTCTGGGATGGCCCCGTAATCGACAAGTTAATTTACTTCGGTGGCCCAGGCTATGAACCACTGGTTGGCGATTGGAACGGAAGTGGTTCATCGAAGATCGCCGTACATCAAAATGGAACCTGGCTGATCGATTACAATGGCAATTTCGCCTGGGACGGCCCGGCAACGGATAAACTGATCTACTTCGGTGGACCTGGATACTCAGCGGTGTTAGGCGACTGGAACGCCTCAGGAACAACAAAGATTGGAGTGCACCAGACCGGAACCTGGCTGCTTGATTACAACGGAAACTTCGCTTGGGATGGACCTGCCACCGATAAGCTGATCTTCTTCGGCGGGCCTGGATTTACTCCGCTGGTGGGTGATTGGAACGGTTCTGGTTCATCAAAGATAGGGGCCCACCAAAACGGGACATGGCTGTTGGACTTTAACGGAAATTTCACCTGGGATGGTACCGCCACCGACAAGTTGGTTTACTTTGGTGGAACAGGCTATACGCCGGTGGTGGGCGATTGGAATGGCACCGGCACCACTAAGATAGGGGCTTACAATGCCGGCCAATGGGTGTTGGATGTGAACGGCAATTTCACGTGGGATCCGCCGGCCGACAAAGTGATATTTTTTGGAGGTGCAGGGCAAACCCCAATTGTGGGTAAATGGTAGGGATGCGTCAACGCATCCACTTTCGCTTCTGATGTCAGTCGATAAAACTAAAGCCACCAAGATCAACAGCAAGCGACTGCGGCCAGCCCAAAAGCCGTGGGTGCTTAAGGAACTGGTTCGCCCTTATTATCTAAAGTGGCTCTACTTCCATTTGTCTAAGGATCATCGTCCCCAAAAGTTCGACCGTTGGCGCGACTATTTATCAGTCCCCGACGGCCCTGAATTGCCGGCATTATTGCCCAAGCAAACGCGCGATGTCGATATCGTTTTTCTACCGGCAGCCGATTGGCATTGCTTAACGCAGCGAACGCAAAAACTGGCGATGCGGCTGGCCGAAATGGGCTACCGTTGCATTTACCTGAATCCACATTTGGGGCGCGAGTTTCCCCAACCTTACCTGGCCAGCCGTCACCGCACGTTAGTTACTTCGCTGGCAACGAATATAGTAGAAGTTCACATTCACCTGCCGCTGGAACCTGTTTATCACCACCGCTGCCTGTCAGCGGAAGAGACGAAGGAGGTGACTGACACCATAGCCGGGGTGCTGGATACGATTGAATCGCGGAATCAAGTGTTGGTAGTAAGTTTCCCATTGTGGACCGGGGTCGCCAAACAATTGGGGGAGGCACGCAATGCACCTACCATCTTCGACTGTCATGATCTACTGGAGGGCTTTGAAGACGTCGGCGAAGACCTTGTGCGCGCCGAAGAGCAATTGCTGAAGGATGCCGATTTCGCCGTATTTTCCTCCACCTGGCTGTTGCAGGAACATGTACGGCGTCAACCGGATTTGGCAAATAAGAGCGTGGTCATTAGGAACGCAGTGGATGCCGAGGATTATCGGTCAACGCAATCGGAACGTGGTCCCACCGCGGGCCCCGTGAATGTCGGATATGTGGGCTCAGTCAACACGTGGTTCAACATCAATTTGATCCGCAATGCCGCATCCTACTACCCCGATTGGACATTCACGATTGTTGGACCAGTGGCTGAAATATATGGTGAAAACCCGTTTGCTGAAAATCCGAATGTCCGAATGACAGGAGAACTAAATCAAAACCGATTGCCCGAACTAATGCAACATTTCGACATTGGTATTATTCCATTCCTGGTTGAACCTTTGACGCTGGCTGTTAATCCAATCAAGATGTACGAATACTTTTCGTGCGGCCTTCCCGTGGTTAGTACCCGCCTGCCCGAAGTTGAACTTTATGGAGATCTTGTTTATATAGCAGACAATGATACCGACTTTCTGGTGCAATTGGACCGGGCGCGGACGGAGCAGAATCCGGAATTAAAAGAAAGACGCCGGCAGGTGGCAAAACAAGAGAGTTGGCTCGCTCGTGCGGACGCACTCGTGGCCCTGTTTTCACGGGTTCAAGCAAACAAGCAACCCCGTCACTCGCATTCGTTGGTCAATTGACCCACGCTTGGAAAGAACTACGTTCTTCAACGGACCTTTTTCCCAACAAATCACGTATTCAAAATTATGAACCTTCTCACCAAAGCATTCGTGCCCGCCCTCAGCGCTCTCGCCGCTTTCGGTCAGGCTCCGCACACCAGGCCGGAATTTGAAGTGGCGTCGATCCGGCAATCGGCTCCTCCAGGCCAGGGTGGGCAGGTGAATGTTGGGGTTCATGTGGATGGCGCGCAGTTTCGATGCACCTACTTGTCGCTGAAAGATTATATTCGAATGGCCTACAAGGTGAAGGATTTTCAAATAATCGGACCAGATTGGATGCACTCGGCGCGCTTCGACATCTCCGCGACGATTCCCGCAGGAGTGCCGGCTGATCAGGTCCCTGAGATGATGCAGGTGTTGTTGGCGGATCGATTTCAACTGAAATTTCATCATGTTTCGAAGGAGATCCCGGTGTACGGCCTGATTCCAGCAAAAGGCGGAGTGAAGATGACGGAATCGGCAATTGACGAAGCAGATAGGGGCAAAGCAATGGTCGATGTGAAGGCGAGCGGTGGGCGCAACGGGACAACGGTGAACTTCGGAAACGGGTCTTACTTCCTGTTCGGTAGCGATAAGATTGAGGGTAAAAAGCTGGCAATGGCGAACTTAGCCGAATCTCTGGGCCGGTTTGTGGAGCGCCCAATAGTGGACATGACCGAACTGAAGGGTACCTACGATTTCACTCTGCAATTCTCGCCAGAAGATTTTCGGGCGATGATGATTCGTGCGGCGCTTTCTGCCGGCGTGGTGCTGCCACCACAGGCGCTACAAGCGTTGGAGGGATCGTCAGGAGATTCGGTGTTGAATGCATTTCAAACCGTCGGTCTGAAACTGGATCCGCGAAAAGCGCCATTTCAGGTTATGGTGATTGACCAGTTGGAAAAGCTTCCCACTGCAAATTAAAACAAATCGGGTCACTGGACTTTTTTAACTCTATTTCCAGCTTTATCACGTACCTGCAGAAATCGATCGGGTAGCTCTTGGGCGTCTCGCGCTACTTTTGAAACAGGAAGACAAATCGCTGGCCAGCGTACTTCCCTGAAATTGCACTGCGTGGCCGATCATGTGCTCGCCTGCAAGGTTTGGCCCACTAACTGCTCAGAGTTCTGTAAGGAATCCCATATGTCTGAACCCCTTTCGTCAGAACTACTGTTCAAGATGAACGCCTACTGGCGTGCCGCAAACTATCTGTCAGTGGGACAAATCTACTTGCGCGATAATCCGTTGCTGCGCGTTCCACTCACCGTTGACCATATCAAGAGCAGATTGCTCGGGCATTGGGGCACCACACCGGGACTCAACTTCATTTATGTTCATTTCAACCGCCTGATTCAAGCCCATAATCTGAATGTGATTTACGTCACTGGCCCCGGCCATGGTGGGCCGGGGATTGTCGCCAACACCTACCTTGAAGGAACCTACACCGAATTTTATCCAGGTATTTCTGAAAATGTGGAAGGGATGAAGCGGCTATTCCAACAATTCTCCTATCCAGGAGGCATACCCAGTCACGTTGCACCCGAAACACCAGGGTCGATTCATGAAGGCGGAGAGTTGGGTTACTCGTTGCTGCACGCCTACGGCGCGGTGTTCGACAACCCGGACCTGATCGCCTGTTGCGTAGTGGGTGACGGCGAGGCGGAGACCGGACCTCTGGCGACCAGTTGGCACGGAAATAAATTTCTAAATCCACGGCGCGATGGAACAGTGCTGCCCATTCTGCACTTGAATGGTTACAAAATCGCCAATCCCACCGTGCTGGCACGCATGAATGATGAAGAATTGGTTCACCTGTTCACCGGTTATGGCTACAAACCTTACTTTGTGGAAGGCGAAGATCCAAACACGATGCATCAACTGATGGCCGCGACAATGGATTCCGCACTGGCAGAAATTCAGTCGATCCGCTCACAGACCGGCCCAGTGGAACGGCCGCAGTGGCCCATGATAATTTTGCGCACTCCAAAGGGATGGACCGGGCCAAAGATCGTGGATGGCATTCAAATCGAAGGAACATTCAGAGCCCATCAAGTGCCCCTGGCCAATGTCATTGAGAAACCGGCTCATTTGAAAATGTTGGAAGAGTGGATGAAAAGCTATCACCCGGAAGAATTGTTCGATGCCGGTGGACGGCTGATTCCGGAGTTGCGCGCATTGGCACCGGTTGGGGCAAGGCGGATGGGTGCTAATCCGCATGCCAACGGCGGGCAATTGTTGAAAGATCTGATAATGCCCGATTTCAGAAGCTATGCGGTGGATGTATCGAAACCAGGGACTATCGAAAAAGAATCAACACGTGTGATGGGCGACTTCGTGCGCGACGTCATGAAGATGAATATGGAGCAGGCAAACTTCCGTGTGTTCGGCCCGGATGAAACAGCATCAAACCGCTTGGGCGCCGTGCTGGAGGTCACAGATCGCAGTTGGATGGAAGAGCGAATCCCAGGCGATGATCACTTGAATCCCGATGGCCGCGTAATGGAAGTGCTCAGCGAACACATGTGCCAGGGTTGGCTCGAAGGCTATCTGCTGACCGGGCGCCACGGGCTTTTTTCCTGTTACGAGGCATTCATCCACATCATCGACTCCATGTTCAATCAGCATGCCAAGTGGCTCAAGGTGTCGCGCGAAATTGCATGGCGAAGGCCGATTGCTTCGCTCAATTATTTGCTCACCTCGCACGTCTG
>JBBRJC010000077.1:0-10173 GCA_038220135.1 Bryobacterales bacterium
CCTGCGCCGCGCACAATATTCCGGCCTGCATTACCGAACTGATAGAGCGGTGCAACTGCAAAGGCGCTGGCATCAAACCATTGTGCGGCAGTGTGCGGATCGTTCCGATTTGCCTTCACCACATTCGGACGGTCATTGCCAAACACGCTTCCCGAATTGCCGCTATTGGAATTATCGAAACGGACAATGGGTGTCATCGGTTGGCCGCTTTGCACGGTGACTATGGCGCGTAATTCTGTGCGCTTCAAGTACGGTACCTGATAGACCGGAGCCATGGTGAAGCGGTGGCGAATGTCGAAGCTGGATGCAGCACGTTCGGCTCTGACGTTGCGGCTGTCCTGAGGAAAATTCTTATCAGCCCCAGTACCAAGAAAAGCGGATGTGTCGTCAATCGACTTCGCCCAGGTATAGGCGCTAAGCACGGACAACCCGTGACCCATGCGCTTATCAAAATTCATCTGCAGCGAATTGTAGTTGGAATTCCCCGCTGTTTCGATGAAAAAGATTCCGGCGTAGGCCGGATTTGGACGGCGTGACGCAAGGTCGCCCGCTGCCGGACGAGCCTGATTAATATCGCGAGAGCGCACCAGCGAAGTGCCCTTGCTGCCGACATAAGAAATGCTGGCGGTCGTTGAGGAGCTCAACTTGCGTTCGATGGAATAGCTCCAGTGCTGCAAGTACGAGGTGCGGGCATCCGGGCTAACCGTATTCAAGGAAGCTGCCGGGGTGACTCCACCAGCAAACGGATTATTCAGCGTCAACAGGCTGGTTGCTGTTGGAAAGTAAATTCGAATCTGAAAAAAGGGAGGGTTGAAGTATTGGGAAGAATTCACCACGAACATGCCGGCGTCGTAGTAGACACCATAGCCTGAGCGCATCACCGTGTTTTCGCCCAGTTGCCAGGCAAGGCCAACACGCGGAGCCCAATTATTCCGGTCTGGTTGCATCACCGTGCGAAAAACGCCTGCGGTACCCACACGCGCCACTTTGCCGCTTTTTACATCGAAGGCAGACATGCGGTCATATGGATCTTTCGGCGGCGTTGCATACTCATAGCGCATGCCCAGTGTCAGCGTTAAACGGCGTGCAAGTTTCCAATCGTCTTGAACGTAGGGCGCAACATAAGTGACCCGTAATGTTTGGGGATTATCAGACTGCGCTTGAATTGCAAATGATGGAAAACCAAGCAACACATCGCTGATTCCGGTGCCGGAAACCGCGCCTGAAAACGAAAGCGAACCGCGAGTGAAGTAATCCAAAATCGCGTTTGCCTGCCACTGCCTCAAGTCAATCCCGGCGCGTACATGATGGGGGCCTTTCAACCAATCCAGACCCTGGGAAATCTGGTAGGTGTTCGTATAGCGGTAGAGCGGCAGCACGGTTGCATCACCCGCAGCAGAATAGCCGCTGATGTTTACCCCTGGATAACCGAAGTCGCGCGGCGGTACATTCAACCAATTCACGCCCCACTGTTTGCCAACGTCTGTGCCAAAGTTTTCCGGCAATACATGACGGTAGCTGCGCGTGAAGCCGAGGCGTAAGGTGGACACAAGCGTGGTGTTGATAACTCGCGTATATTCAGCCATCGCATTGTGGCCAGTGTTGCGGACAACATCGCCGAAGCCGGGCAAACTGGTGGTCTCTTCAGCAAACGGTTCCTGCAAATTATCGCGGCCATAACTGTAGCGAAGAGCCAGGGTGTCTTTTGCGGATGCCTGCCAATCAGCGCGACCGCTGCCTTGGGCTGCTGTATCTTTCAACACTGGTTGGCTGAGCAAATTTGCGCCAGTGGAGGACAGATTCGGCAGCGGAAACATCGCTAGAATATTCTTCGCCTGCGGGGAGATGCGCGACGCGGGCACGCGATTGCCAGGGAAGGGCTGGCGGGTGAAGGGATCAACAATCGGCTTACCAATATCACCGGTACGTTCAGCGGCAGTTGGCACAGAACCAAGGCGGCTGAAGCCGTGACGCTCGCTGAGGCCACCAAAATTGGCATAGAAGAAAAGTTTGTTTGCCATCACCGGCCCACCCAGCGACGCACCGTATTGGTTGCGGATGTATTGGGCTTTGGAACTGCCTTCGAAATAGTTGGGAGCATCCAGAACCCGATTGCGCAGGTATTCGTAGAACTCACCTTGGTATAGATTGGAACCCCGGCGCGTGACCACATTGACTTGTGCCCCAGCGCTGCGGCCCTGGTCTGCACTGTAGTTGTTGGTCGCGATGCGGAACTCCTGAATCGTCTCAACGTTCGGCTGCAACACATAGCGGCCATTGTAGGGATCGTTGTTGTCCACACCGTCGAGAGTGAATTGGTTGAACTCTTCGCGAGCACCCGATGCATGCATGGCAAAACTGCCGCGAGAGGAGAGTTCCGAATTTTCCACCGGGCTGGCAACGCCACTGGCGAGCAGGGCGAGTTGCAAAAAGTCACGACGGTTTAGAGGCAGGGAATGGATCCGTGATTCATCCAGCGTGCGTCCGCCTTCGGCGGAATCCAGCCGCAAACCCACAGCATCGGCAACAACAGCTGTAGTGTTGCCGCCTGCAACTTTCATCACCACATCCAGACGGCGGCTGGTGCCTGCCTCCAGTTTCAATTGCGTCATCTCAAACGGCAAAAATAAATTTGCATTAGCTGTGAACAGGTAAGAAGCAGCAGGTACGGAGGAGATGGTGTAGTAGCCACTCGCATCAGTTTCGGCCGCGCGAACCAGCCCGCGCCCTGCATCGCGCAGTTCGATTCTGACGTGCGGCATCACAGCACCGGACTGATCGGTGACTACGCCACCCACCGACTGGGCCAAAATTCCGGCAGCGCTAAAGCTGGTCAACATTAAAAAACGACAGATCACCCTTCCAGCATAGAGAGAACTTTCCCCTGTCCGCCACTACTAAAAGGTAGTGAAACCTCTTACCGAACCACTTCTGCTGCCGGCCGTCCTTCTGGGAATGGGAATTCTTGCCTCGCGCTTCATTGAATTTCGAACAAACGAAGCCAATTTCGCGGCTTGCTGGATCGCCTTTCTCTGTTTGTTCGCCTGGTGGCGCGGTTATACGCGGGCTTCGCGACTGGCTGGGTCGGTGCTTTTTCTGTTTGTGGGGATTTGGACAGAACGAACCCATCGGCCCGATAGCAGCTTCACAATGGAGACAAGTCCGGAGGAAGTGGTGACCATCGAAGGTTGCGTGGTTGAGCCGCCAAGCTTCTCCGATGGACGGGAACGGCTGGTGGTGGAGCTAACCAAAGGCGCGCGAGTCCGGCTAACCATGAACGTTCGAGAGGGCGAAGCTTTGCCCAAATTGCAGTACGGCGATCGTATCGAGACTGGTGCGAAGCTTCGTAAGCCTCACAACTTTGGCAATCCCGGCGCCTTCGATATGGAAGGCTATCTTGCAAAGCAAAGCATATTGTGGACCGGCTCAACTCCGACTGGTGAACCGGTGAAGGTGATTAGTAAAGGATGCGGGTCGATCGTCTATTCCTGGCTTTACGGTTTGCGTGAGATGGCACTTAGTCGCATTGAAGCGCTTTATCCTGGGGACACCTATGCTTCGGCGATGATGCAAGCGATTCTGCTGGGCGAAACGAGCAAGGTGCAGCAGGTTTGGACCGACAATTTTCGCCGCACAGGCACCTACCATGCCATCGTGATTTCCGGCCTGCATATCACTGTCCTAACATTTGTGTTGCTGGAATTGTTGCGCGGGATGATGGTGAAGGCCTATTGGCGATTGCTTGTGACCCTGGTGATTGCCTGGATTTACGCGCTGGTTTCTGGAGCCACCGCACCTGTGATTCGCGCGGCGGGCGGTTTTACGATCTTCATCATTGCCGGTTTGGTTTACCGCCGGGCGCGAGTGTTGAATTGTCTGGCGGCGGTCGTTGTTCCATTTCTAATCGTCGACCCGCAGCAGCTTTTCGAAGCCAGCTTTCAACTGTCGTTTCTTTGCGTGGCCGCTATTGCGGTGTTCGGAGTACCGCTGCTTGAAGCAACCTCGGACCGCTTTAGCTTTGGGTTGAGCAATTTGACGGACCCAAATATCGATCTCCGTCTGCCCGCCGATGTTGCTGCATTTCGTCTGGAGCTGCGATTGATTGCCGAAACCTGTGCGATCTGGACCGGGCGTTCCGTTCGATTTTGGCTTGGTGTGCAGTGGGTCGTTTTGAAAGTGCTGGTCACAGCCTGGGAAACAATCGCCATTACTTTCGTCATTCAGCTTGCTCTGGCTTTGCCTATGGTCACCTACTTCCATCGCCTGTCGTTGACCGGTCTGACTGCAAATATTCTAGTGGCACCGGCACTCACGGCAACAGTACCGATCGGGTTTTTGGCTATCTTTACGGGTTGGCACTGGGTTGCCGCAGTCGCCCGTTTTTTGATCAGCTTCGCTGAAGCGGTGGCAAAGTGGCACGTTCAATATGAACCTGGATGGCGTGTCCCAACACCGCCACTATGGCTGGGGCTTGCGTGCGTGGGCAGTCTGACGTTGCTGGCAATGTTGATTCGCCGGGGCAATGGATGGCGCTATCCGGTGGGCGCAACAGCCGTGATTTGCATGGTGCTTTTGATTGCTCATCCCTTCGCGCCGCAGATGAAGCCGCGGCAATTGGAGATGACAACAATCGATGTGGGGCAAGGCGACAGTGTGCTGCTGGCCCTGCCCGATGGACACACCATTCTTGTCGATGCCGGTGGGTTTCCTCAATTCGGGAACAGGCCCAAGCCACGCATTGATATTGGCGAAGATGTTGTTAGCAATTATCTTTGGAGCCGATCGATTCGCAAGTTGGATGTTGTTGTGTTGACCCACGCGCATGAGGATCATTCCGGCGGCATGGAGGCAGTGCTGGAAAATTTCCGCCCTGCCCAGTTGTGGGTTGGCGCGATGCCTGAAAACGCGCAGGCGTGGATCAAAATACGGAACAAAGCGGCGGCGTTGGGTATCCTTGTGGTTTTCAAACACGCTGGAGAAGTACAGGCCTGGGGCGGCACGAACATTCGTTTCCTGGCACCATTTGCTGATTACGAATCAGCCGCATCGGTGAAGAATAACGACTCGCTTGCTTTTGAAGTTCGCTACGGTGATCGTGCTTTTCTGCTGACTGGCGATATGGAAAAACAAGTAGAGGCCCGACTGGCTGCAGACGGCACAATCGGCCATGTTGACGTATTGAAGGTTGCACATCATGGCAGCCGCACTTCCTCAACACCCTATTTCCTGGAACGGGCAACACCTTCGCTAGCGCTGATTTCAGCAGGATTGGACAACCGGTTTCACCATCCAAATACGGATGTGGTTACGCGATTGGAACAGCTTGGCGCAACCACACTTCGGACAGACCAGTTAGGGCTGGTGAGCGTCTTTACTGACGGAAAGCGTCTTTCTGTTGAAAGCTTCCACTGGCAAGCCACGCGAGCACCATGGTTTCCGGTCTTCGGCGACTAACTTCCATTGGCTGTAAAACTCCAACAGTTGCTGGCAGAATTTTTCGAGCCAGATCGAGATTCGCCTTTTCATCGAGCGATGTCATTACAAAGGCCAAATGCTTGGCAGTTTCAAATCCGGCGATGGAATATTGATCCTGGTGGCTGCTATAAATTTTCACTCCATTCACATTGGCAGCACCTACTAGCCAGCCTTTCGGAAACGATTCACCAACCTGCTTTTCGAGCAGTGAAAGCGAAACAAGCATGCCTTCACGCTTCATGATGATGTGTGGATAAATACGCTCACCCGGGTTGCAGCGATGGGCTTCAAGGAAAGTCATGTCTTTCCATTGCGCCATCACTTCAGGCACAAGCTTTGCATAACGTGGGCCCATATTGGCGTTGCTAGCAACCGCTTCCATGCTGGGAGGCACCGGCGGATAATGCCCGCCCATCGCACAAACAACATGATCGTGAAGGCCCAGCGCCAGTAGTTCGTCAGCACCTGCCTGGCCAACTTGAGTCTGTTTATAGAGCCAAGTGCCAGTGGTCAAAGCTATGATAACCGTTGCCACTGCCAATCCGGCAGTGAACCATGAGTGCCATCGAGTAGAAGCCTCTCCGGACCGCAGATGTGCTCGTAGTTTAGTTTCAAACCCAATCGGAAATGACTCATTGCGGACCGCTCTACGCAATCCATCGCGAAGCGTTTTCCGGGATTCAAGTGCCTGGCTACATGAGGCGCAGGTTTCTAAATGCTTCAGCACTTCATGGTTGGTTTCCACCAGAAGTTCATCGCTGACATAAGAATCCAGATAACGCTGGATAGTTTCACATTGCTTGTTTTCGAATTGAATCACGTTCATTGCCGGCCACCTCCGGCATCGGCCCTATGTTCTCGAATACCGTAAGAATCGGCAACACTGCCCAACTGTTGGCGAAGCATTTTTCGTGCGCGGCTAAGACGGCTCATCACAGTGCCCATGGGAATCTCCAGCGTTGCGGCAACTTCTTTATACGAAAACTCTTCCACATCGGCAAGCAAAATCACTGAGCGAAACTCCTCGGGAATCTTGCCTAATGCGGCAAGAATTTCCTCATCGGTTAAATCATCTTTGACAGGCGGTTCCCAGGCCAGAGTATCTTCTAAAGTGTCGGCCTCTTTCGCCAGTTTCAGTTGAAACCATTTGCGTCGATGATGATGCAGCCGATGAAACAAAATCTTGAAAAGCCAGGCGCGGCAATTGGTGCCAAGCTCAAACCGGTGGAACGATTTCCAGGCGTTAAGGTAGACGTCCTGCGCCAGATCTTCCGCCTCTGTCCGGTCACGTAGCAAGCTATATGCCGTACGGAAAATATCCTTCAGGTGCGGCAGCGCGGCAGCTTCAAACTCTTCGATGTTGGTCTTTTTACCGAACACTTAATTGGGCTCCACAAGGAGCTTTTCAATTAAACCGAGCATGATCTTTTCACCCTCAGATCCGCCATAGTTCAACTCGCCATCCCAGCGATAGCGCATGTGGCCCTTCTTGTCGATCAAGTATACACAAGGCCAATATTGTTGGGACCAGCGCCGCCAGTTTTCCATGGCGGGATCCAGTAAAACGGGCCAGGTAATGGCAAATTGCTTAACCTTCTTTTCAACGTTGGAAGCCACCCGTTCGTGATCAAATTCCGGTGTATGCACGCCAATTATCGCCACATCACGACTAACCAACTGCTGCTGCCAATTCGCATACGAAGGCAGGTTGTGTTTGCAGTTGATACACCCATAGGTCCAAAAATGCACCACCGTTACTTTACCTTTGCGTGCGGCCAGCGAGATCGGTTCGCTGTTCAGCCACTGCTTTCCGGTAAGCTCTGGTGCCTTTGCATTCAATGAAATAGGCTGCGCTGCGTTGCCGATTGTGCAAAACAAAGCCAAAGTCAGAAGTGCCGTGAAATTCCTCATACAACAAGGTAATCCCATCCATGCCCGAACTTATTCCCGGCTAAATTACTTTTTCGGAAGGGCGAAGGCAACGTAGGCTCCGCGGATCTTTTCCTGGGTTGCAGGAGTTAGCCCAACCTGCGCTGCGGCGCAGAAGACAATGTATTCGCGGCCATCAACTTCGTAAACCGACGGAATGCCTTCTAGCGCTGCGTCCACTTCGGTTTCCCACAACAGCTTGCCATTGTCCACATCGAATGCACGAACCTTCTTATCGCGCGTTCCTGTAAACAACAAGCCGCCGGCAGTAACCACGGGGCCAACTTTCGGATATTGCGTGCCAGTACCTTTGATCCCTTTCGCTGCCAGTTGCGGAACGTCGCCCAGAGCAATTTTCCATTTGATGGTGCCTTCATTTAAGTCGTATGCCGTGAGCGATGTCCATGGTGGTTTGATTGCTGCAAGACCGTCACTGGCAACCATGAAACCGAATCCGCTGTAGTAGCGATCTTCATTGGGGCTGCGGGGAGGATCCACAGCGCCGGGAATATTTTGAGGATTTTCGGTGCCCATCTTAAGCAGCGACGGGAGATCCTTCGATACAACGTAAAGCGTGCCTTTCGATGGCTCAACTGCCGCGCCGCCCCAGTTTGCACCGCCATTGTTACCGGGCATTTGAATGGTGCCGCGTTTAGCTGGCGGGGTGAACAAGCCTTCGTTGCGTGCGCTTAAGATTTGGTCACGAAACTTGGCGCGGTCTTCCTTGCTTAGGTAAGGGCTGAGGTCATCGACTGTAAATTCCTGGCGTGCGAACGGTGGCGGTTTCAAAGGAAAGGGTTGTGTTGGCCAAGTGGTTTCGCCAGGCATATCGGTTGCTGGTACTTTGCGTTCCTCAATCGGGAAAAGCGATTTGCCGGTTACGCGATCAAACACCCAAACAAATCCCTGCTTGCTGACTTGAGCCACTGCGTCCACCATCTTGCCTTCATGCCGTACGGTAAGCAGTTTGGGTGCAGTTGCATCGTCGTAATCCCAAATATCGTGATGAACCATTTGAAAATGCCAGACGCGCTTGCCGGTGCGGGCGTCGAGAGCAAGCAGGCAATCGCTGAACAAGTTTGCCCCTGCGCGATCGGCACCATAGAAGTTGTATTTGCCGCTGGCGGTTGGAGCGTAAAGAATGCCGCGCTTTTCATCAAGGGAGAGTTCGCCCCAGACGTTAGCACCGCCCACCGTTTTCCATGCATCTTTCGGCCAAGTGTCTGCGCCCATCTCCCCTTCATGCGGAATGGTGTGAAACGCCCAAACAAGTTTTCCGGTGCGCACATCGTAGGCGCGAATATCACCGGGGGCCGAACCGTAACCCTGATTGGTTGCGGAGCCCAAAATAATGAGATTCTCGAAAATGCGGCCTGGCGTAGTCGACTGTACCAGCGCGATCGTCTTTGGATCGCGCCCCAAGCCCTGCTTCAGATCGACTTGCCCGCCGTCGCCAAACGACAGAATAATTTTGCCGGTTCGAGCATCAAGCGCCCGCAGATAATGGTTGCTGGCGAACAACAATCGCCGTTCGTACCGGTCTTTGCTCTCCCAATAATTGATCCCGCGATTGGTGATCACTTTCGTACCTGCATCCGGCGTGTACTGCCAGATCTCCTTGCCTGTGCCCGCATCAATGGCCACGAAGGAGTTGTTTTTCGCCATCACATACATGGTGCGATCCACGATCACGGGGTTGAAGGAGTAGCGATTATTGTCGCCTGTTGAATAGCTCCAAGCTACCTGCAACTTGGCAACGTTGGTGCGATCAATCTGTTTCAGCGATGAATATTGCGACGAGTCCGCACCGCCGCCATAATCACTCCAAGTGTTATGGTTCTGTGCCGTTGCTGTGTGGAGGCACAAGAGTAGAGTCAGGCCAGCGTGAATCCCAGTAGTGAGTCGCATCTATATAAGCCTACTACTGCTTGGCGGATCAAGCTTGGAAAAACGATTGAGGAAAAAGCGAAACGCTTTAAATTAATTGCCCTGTCATTGGTGTTAGACTCTCCCTAATAACCTAATTCGCAGAGGAACAAATAGATGCAATGGTATTACGCCGAAGACGGCGCGCAAAAAGGTCCGGTTGAAGAGCCGGTACTGGAGCAGTTGATCGCCGCAGGTACCGTGCGTGGCGATACTTTGGTGTGGCAGGAGGGCATGGCGAATTGGGAGCGCTGCGATAAAGTGCGAGGCGGCATGCCGCCACCGATTGCCAGCGCGCCAACGGGTGAAACCAAGTATTGTTCGAAATGCGGTCATGGATACGATCCGGCTTTCCTGGTGGCTTTTGGCGAACATCTTATTTGTGCAAATTGCAAACCGGCATTCCTGCAATCGCTTCGCGAAGGTCAGCATACTCTTCAAGGCAAGCAGTATGGGGGCTTTTGGATACGTTTTGGAGCACGGATTATTGATGGCATTTTGCTTGGTATTGTCACTTCGATCCTTCAGTATGGAGGCTTTGCGCTTTTCGGACTTGACTCCAAGCGCATGCGCGATCCTAGTGATATATGGGCCATGATGTCATTGGTGCTTGTTCTATTCATAGCTAGTACGGCGGTGCACTGCGCGTACGAGGTTTACTTTCTAACAACCAAAGGAGCCACGCCGGGCAAGATGATGTTGAATCTGAAAGTGATCCGGTCAGATGGTGGTCCAATTTCTGCAGGCCGCGCGGCTGGGCGCTATTTTGCAAGCGTACTGAGCAGCTTGACCTTTGGAATTGGCTACATCATCGCTGGCATTGACGATCAAAAGCGCGCTATG
>JBBRJC010000078.1:0-10144 GCA_038220135.1 Bryobacterales bacterium
TATGTCTAAAATGAAGATAGCGGAGCGTGACCGGCCACGTGTGAAAATGGAATGCTTGCGGCTGATGGTTACTTTGCGGCTGGATCGGGCGCGGATGCGGTTGATTGCATCGTTTGTGGATACGTATTTGAATTTGAATGACGTGGAAGATCAGAAATTCAACAGGTCGTTAGCGGCGGCGAAATTGCTACCGGAGCAAAAGGAGGAAGTTGTGGAAATTGTCACTAGCTGGGAGCGGAAGGGGATAGAGAAGGGGCGACTGGAGGGCCGGAACGAAGGCCGCATGGAGGGCCGGAACGAAGGTCGAACAGAAGGCCGAACAGAGGGCGCCGTTGAGGCTCTGCAGTCGGTATTGCTCGACGTGATAGTTTCGCGATTTGGCGTTGAACCAGAATCTGTCGCTGGCAGGGTGCTCGGGCTGAATTCGGTTGATGAATTGCGTCAGCTTACACATCGCGCATTGACTGTGGGAACATTCCTGGAACTTGGTCTTTAACTTCTTAGATGGCTGCGGGGCACGGGACCCAGGCTTCCAGTTGAGGCTCAGCTATGGATCAGTAACACAAACTCGCTGAGTCCAAGCCCTGGGTTCTTGAACTCTTTCCAATCAGGAAGACGCGCGAAACTGGCCTAGTTTCAGCGGAAGAGCGGGGTCCAACTGCTCGAAAGCAACCTTCGGCCACCGCAGGTTCCGGTCGAGCCCAGCCTTTCGGGAGCCCCTATATGGACCGGCTTCTGGACCCAGATCTGCGCACGGCCCTCCCCTGGCTTGTCTGTTGACCGCAGACCTCGGGCCCTTTTTTAGCCGGAATTTGCCGGGGCGCGGGACACGGTTGATTACAACGTTTGTTGATACGTATTTGAATTTGAATGATGTGGAAGATGAGCGCTGGCACGGCGACGAAGATCTCCCGCGCTCCGATGTCACAGCGCGCAGCGTCTGGTTGACACACGCGCTCGACTGGCATTGTCTTGGAACCTTTGCGTCCCGCTACTTTCGGTCCATTGTTTTGAACTGGCTTCGACACGATCACTGCTCCTCGTGTTCGGGCAGTTGGCCAAGCCGCGCAAAGAGAGTACTCTTCTGATCGGAATCAGCCGAGTGATGACCGGCTGTAACCACTGTTTGGTGCACGGGACTTGGGACCACGCTTTTGAACGGGCTGAAAGCACCACTGAATATTCGGCCTACTTCCGCTGCCTGAACTTCTTCAGTTTGGCACCACATCATAGCTTTTGCGCTAGGTTCCTCTCCCATTGGTCCCGTCAACGGGCGCAGAGCTTTTGAGAACCGGAGTGCCCAATACCTTCGTCTCACCAACACTCAACGATTCCTGGGGAGCCGTTGCAGCGGGCAGAGCCACCACAACTGCAGTAACTTTCTTCGACGCATCCCGTCGTACCGGCTACTCGCAGCAGGCTAACTTAACTTAAGCATCCAATACCAGATTGCCAGCTCCATGATTATGGAAGTTACGGCCATGTCCAACATCGGCCATAAGCTCTCGAATTCCAATCTACCGATTAATCAAATTCCGCCCAGTATTTTGTCCCCCACCCATGCCACTGTGGCAGATCGCCCGTTCCCGCAATTCTCCAGTGTCAGCATTCTCAGCCCCTCCATCGGCGATTCTCGCTATACGGCCGGATATATCCGCCTCTCCAAACGCTTTACCCGCGGCATCAACATCAACGCCAGCTATACCCGCGCTACGTTTCTCGACAACAGCTTCGAGGGCGGTGCCACGATCGGAGCCGATGGTGGTGCTTACTCAAACCAATATAATCGCCGCGCAGATTGGGGGCCGTCAGCCAACGACCTCCGCCATCGCGTGACATTCAGTTCCGTTGATGAGCTGCCTTTCGGCTATGGCAAGCGTTGGTTGGCCAAAGGAATTACCGGCCAGATTACTGGGGGCTGGACGCTCGGAACCGTTCTTGTGATGCAAAGCGGCGCACCTTTTACCGTTACCACGAACACTAACAACACCAACGCAAATTCGTCGGGTGCGCAGCGCGCTGATGTGTTGGGCGATCCAATTCTGCCCAAGGATGTACGCAATTCCAAGCACTGGTTTGACACCACCAAATTTGCCCAACCGGCCACTTATACCTTCGGCAATGGCGGTCGCGACAGCATGCGCAGCCCGGGCTTGTTGAATGGCGATTTGTCGATCCTGTGCAACTTCAAAATCGGCGACTTTGCCAAGCTCCAATTCCGCGGTGAATTTAGAGTTCAAGCAGTTCGGGCCCGATGAAGCGCCGCCCATTCCCAATCATAACTTGCGCGCGTCCACACAGGGTTCCATCTATAAAATCCACATTGACGATCCCAATTTGCTTCCGCTGTAAATGGTGTGAAAGCGCGGCGGATTAAGGTCATCAAAATAACGCGAATCGAAGTTCCAAAGCTGAATTCTAACATGTGGAATGTACGCAGAAAACTTTGCGATTAAGCCAGCCTACTTGAACCAGGCACGATCTTCGACCGAGAGTGGAGCGGACATCCGCCAGCTTTATTGCGCTCCCGCCAGAGCCCTGGAGATTTTCACTAGCGGGCAGCGCCGTCACAATAGCGATTTACAAACGACACCCTCAATCGGGGGAAGCAATGCAGGACGACTTGGAGTTGCATGCAAATGTGACCAGCGGTAAATTTCTTAAAACCGAAACGGGCGAGCTATCTCTATCGCAGGGGTGCCTGAAATTTAGTGTACTTGGCAAAACTGTTTTTGACACTCCGCTTAAGTCAATCGAAAAGATAACCTGGCATTGGTACAGCTTCAGTGGAGCTTTTGAGGCGACCATCGACGGTACCCGTTACTTCATTTCTTTTGTGCCTCGGCAAGCCAGCCTGGGTGGCTCCTGGATTTCCGGATTACGAACTGGCCGCCAATGGCGAGCCGCGTTTGAAGGGCGTACAATTCCAACGCATAGCCCTTGGCTGGCCCGGATTTTTCTAGTATTGACACAGGTAGTGATGTTCTTCTTTTTAGGCTGTTTTGCAATCCTGGCCCTTAGCCATGCCATTGAAGACAACCGCACCAACTACGATGCGATCTTTTTCGGTTGGCTACCAGCATTGGTCTGCCTGGGCCAAATGGTGCTGATGGTTATCAAGGGCTTCATCGATCTTAGAAACTACTTCCGTGCCTGACTCAGCCCTGCTGCTTTGAGTATGGCCGTCAGTGACCGTTGTTCTTCCATTCTGCCGGGCATGTAGTAGTCAAAGTGTGCCGAGTCCGGGAAATTAATCTCCGCTACTTTATCGCCTGCCGCCTTTGCTTTCTTCCCATATTGTTCGAACAGATGGCCGGGAACCGTACTGTCCTTACCGCCGAAAATCAAAGTTTGCGGAATCCCCAGCGGCAACAATTCCATTGGTGACGCAGCACGATAGTTGGCGGCAACCTCATTCGGGGTTCCCCCCACCAATCGCAGGTGCCGGTCGCCACACGGACGGCGGCCATATTCGACGAATGCGGCAAGGTCAGCAACGCCAGCAATGGAAATGGCGGCCGCAATCGGCAGCGGGTTGGACACATATAAAGCACTATCCTTTGCTATGTGCTTCCGGCCTGCTGCCCACAGGGCCAAGTGGCCGCCAGCAGAGTGCCCGGTTGTAACCACACGCTTCAAATTTAGCGGGTACGTTTGTGCCAACTTACGCAGATGGTCGAGCGCTGTCGCCACGTCCTGTAGAGTGCCAGGCCATCCGCCTCCTGATTCTTCCACCCTGCGGAATTCTATGTTCCATGTGGCCGCACCAGCATCGGTAAGCCGTGTTGCCTGGTTTGCCATATAGCCGGCATCCGCAAAATCGCCCCAACATCCGCCGTGAATAACTGCAATAACTGGAAATGGCCCCTTGCCTTTGGGCAGGCGCAACTCACCAAATTGCTGCGGGGCATTGCCGTAGGCAATTTTGTGATCAGGTGGCCGGACGGGGAGCTTGTTAATGTCGCTGAAGCTTGCGTGTTGTGCAAGGGCTATAGTGGTGAGCAAGAGCGAAGCGATGAACCTCAGCATTTTGATGATTGATGGTACCAATTCCTTGCAACTGCGATTGCGAATAGGTGTATCATCAACGGATCATGAGTGACCGGATCTTTAACGCAGTTAAGGCCGCCCTTGCCCAATCCAAAGCCGCTGAAGATGTCCAATTCGAAATCCATGGCTTTCCCGCGTTAGAGGGTTCCTCCTATGGCCGGGAGGCTGTTCTTCACGCGATTCTCTCCAATTTTGACAAAGTAACCCAGCAAATACCCAAAATTGAAGGGCTCATAGAGCAAGGTAATTCTGTGGCGATGCTGCTACACGAGACAGGTATTTTTAAGTGCGCGGCATCATGTGGTACACCTTCGACGGATTACTGTTGAAACGGATTGACGAGTTTGTCCGGCCAATTGACTAGAGACTAATATGAAAAATCTAATAATCAGCTTTATGGTTTTGCCCGTCATTCTGGCGGCGCAGGTAGTGGAGGTTCAGCCGGAGATTTGGTATCGCACCTTTTCGCACGCTCATCCTGTGTTGAAGAAGATCGCTCCGGGCCAACATGTGTTCACACGCACTCTCGATTCCGGTGGGCAGGATGAAAAGAACGTTCGGCGATCGGAGCCCGGCAATCCGCTTAATGGGCCGTTCTATATAGAAGGTGCAGAACCCGGGGATGCCATTGAAGTGCAGTTTCATAAGGTACGGTTGAATCGTAACTGGGGCTACACCGCGTTTCGTCTGGGGCTCTATTCAATTCTGCCGGAAGCAGTTGAGGGTATCTATTCCGACCAATACAAACCCGACCTGATCCGCAAAGGCCGGGCGAACATTGTGCCCTGGGATATCGACCTGGCAAAGAATCTGGTGAAGTTGCGCGAGCCGGTGAGCGCAAAATCAAAACTGGAATTCCCTACAAATCCGATGTTGGGATGCGTAGGTGTGGCCCCGGCCGGCGATTTTGCCCCGACTTCGACACCTGCTGGCCCCTATGGCGGCAACCTGGATTACAATCGAATCGCCGAAGGGTCGCGCGTGATTTTGCCGGTGTTTCATCCCGGCGCGCTATTGTTTATGGGCGACGGACATGCGTTGATGGGAGATGGCGAAGCGATTGGTACCGGTGTCGAGACATCAATGGATGTGGAATTCTCGGTGACCGTCCGCAAGCAGGCCAAGGTATCTGGTCCAAGAGTGATTGTGGCGGATTCGATCATCAGCATTGGCAGTCAGGCAGAATTTGCCAGCTCGTTAAACCGGGCGTTGCAGATGGCGACAACCGATATGGTGCGCTGGCTGGTGGATGACTACGGATTTGAGCCGTGGGCAGCGCATTTGCTGATTGGGATGCAAGGGAAGTATGAGGTGGTTACCGTGGCCGGTTCGATGGCGCTGGTGATTCCCAAGGCGGCGCTTGTGGGGAGGTAAGTCTCGTGCGGGTGCCAATCTGACATTACCAAATTATTCGCACCGGATATGGCTCAAAAGCGCGGTCCGATGTGAGTATTATCAGGCCTCCCATAAGTGCCTGAGCGATGAGCATCCGATCAAAAGGATCTTTGTGGAACAATTGGAGCTTCTCGGCAGCGAGTGCGTCCGCCTCCGTTAAAGGCAGGCTCGCGATCCCTGATTGGCTGCGAACCGACGGGATCAGCGTCGATGGGTGAGACGGCAATTGGAGTCCACCTTGCGCGTATTTGCGTGCAATTTCCCAGGAGGACACGGCGCTCAGATAGACATCGTTCGCCGAACTTAAAATCAAAGACTTGGCAATTGGGCTGAGGCTGGGAGAATCTGCTTGAAACCAAAGGAACGCACAAGTGTCAAGCAGCAGTTTCAAAGCTTACCTGCAATTGGAAAAATGGATCCCGCGTCATACTCTGTCAGCTCTTTGTCGGTCATTGGAGCAAATGCCGAAGGCTCCCAATGAACTTGGCCCTTTAGTAGGCCCGCAATACGAGGGGCTGGAGTTGATATTGCTTCGATAGCCCGCAATTCGGCGACAGGCCGGTTGTGGCGGCAGACGACGATAACATCACCTTGCTCAACTTTATCGATGTAACGCGAAAGGTGGGTCTTGGCTTCTTGGATGTTGACTCTAGTCATGATCTGTATTGAGTGTAATATAGACGGACCAGAATGTCAGTCTGAAAAACGACCATTTCGAGTAGCTGCAGGTTCGTAGCATCAGGGCAACGTAGCGACTCACCTGGGCTGGGACGATGGAGGCTACTCGCGTTGCGTGTAGTTGTGAATCGATCAAGCAACAAAGAAGTCAATGTTAAAGTGATGCCAAGAATTTGGGCCACGCGAAACTTTTTGAGTTAGTTGTTTCTTTGGAGGTTGACGCCGATTTGCAAATTGATGCTTACGGCGAAATTGAATCCAGGATAAGAACCAAGCTAGTAAATCTAGCAATCAAACGGCCACAAATGATTGATTTCGAAAAGAAAGTGTCTCCCACACCACCAGCCAGTTGACACTCTTCCCACAACTCGCTACTATAGAGAGGTTTGGCGAGATGTTGTCTTCCGCTTTTTCGCTACCTTCGCAGGGTGCCAACGTAGTAAATGACTTTATACCTGCGGACCGGCTGAAAGCTAGCCCCGAGGTTTGCTGCAGACATCGCTTTGCATTTGAGCATGGGCTACTCCGAAGTTGTTGCCTCGCGTCATGGTTGCCAGTTGTACCGGTAGCCGCCACCTGAAGTAGTTGAATCCTGTTTGTTCATGGTTCTTCCCTAAGGTTTTCAAGTTTTACCAATGCCATGAAATGGGCCTTAGGGTCTGTTCGTGCGCGGACGGCTGGTATCGCCAGCCAAATCGAAATTGTTGGATCTAGTTTCACCTGGATTTACGAAGAGAGGATTTTCGTGCCGACGTTTAATCAACTCGTGCGAAAGGGTCGCAAGCCCACTCGATATAAGACTGCTAGCCCAGCATTATTGGCTTGCCCGCAGCGCCGTGGCGTTTGTACCCGTGTTTATACTACGACCCCGAAGAAGCCTAACTCGGCGCTTCGCAAAGTTGCTCGCGTCCGTTTAACCAACGGAATCGAAGTCACCACCTATATTCCGGGTGTTGGCCACAACCTGCAAGAGCACTCGATCGTGCTGATTCGTGGCGGCCGTGTCAAGGATTTGCCTGGTGTGCGTTACCACGTTGTTCGCGGTACGCTCGATACCGCAGGCGTGGCCAACCGCAAGCAAAGCCGCTCCAAGTACGGCGCAAAGCGACCGAAGTCGTAAGAGGATTTTGAAGAATGCCGCGTAGAAGAAGAGCTGAAATTCGCGAAGTCCTGGCGGACCCCATCTACAACTCAACCATGGTTGAGAAGTTTGTGAACTCCATGATGTGGGACGGCAAGAAGTCAATCGCCCAGGGCGTGTTCTACACGGCCATGGAAAAGATGGCCGAACGTTCCGGTGACGATGCTTTGAAGTTGTTTAAAAAAGCCGTTGAGAATGCCAAGCCGTTGCTCGAAGTGAAGACTCGCCGTGTTGGTGGCGCCAATTACCAAGTGCCGGTCGAAGTGCCGCAGAATCGCCGAACTTCGCTTGCGTTGCGCTGGATTATTGGTAACGCCCGCTCGCGTTCGGAAAAAGGTATGGCTGATCGCCTCGCCAACGAATTGCTTGATGCTGCAAACATGCGCGGTGGAGCGATTAAGAAGAAGGACGATGTGCACCGTATGGCTGAAGCAAATAAAGCCTTCGCGCACTACCGCTGGTAATTAGGAATTAATGTTCCTGTAGTAATTTATTTAACATGCCAAGAACAGTCCCATTAGATCGCATGCGTAACATCGGCATCATGGCCCACATTGATGCCGGTAAGACGACTACGACCGAGCGTATCCTTTACTACACAGGCCGCACCTATAAAATCGGTGAAGTCCATGAAGGCACTGCCACCATGGATTGGATGGAGCAGGAACAAGAGCGTGGAATTACAATTACTTCCGCTGCAACAACCTGCGAGTGGGGTGATGTTACCATTAACATCATCGACACGCCTGGCCACGTTGATTTTACTGCCGAAGTAGAGCGCTCTTTGCGTGTGCTCGACGGCGCAGTGGCAGTGTTTGACGCTGTTGCTGGTGTGCAGCCGCAGACCGAAACCGTTTGGCGTCAGGCTGATAAGTATCGCGTACCACGCATTTGTTTCATTAATAAAATGGACCGTGTTGGTGCTGATTTTTATCGCTCGGTGCAAACGATCGTTGACCGTTTGAAATGCACTCCTGTAGTAATTCAGTTGCCGGTTGGGGCTGCTGATAAGTTTTTGGGCATAGTCGATCTAATCACGATGACCGCGCGTATTTGGCGTGATGAATCGCTGGGCGCGTTGTACGACGACGTTGCGATCCCGGAAGACATGGTCGATCTGGCTGACGAATATCGTGAAAAGTTGGTTGAAGCAGTTTCAGAAACTGATGATGCCTTAACCAATAAGTACCTTGAAGGCGAGCTTCCCACTACTGTAGAGCTGAAAAAGGCTCTGCGCAATGCCGTGATGGCTCAGAAAATCTTCCCGGTAATTTGTGGGTCGGCCTTTAAGAATAAAGGCGTCCAGAATATGTTGGATGCCGTGGTCGACTACCTGCCAAGCCCACTCGACATTCCTGCTGTCAAGGGACATTCAGTTGACGATCCAAATGTGGTTGTCGAACGTAAAGCAGACGACAACGAACCATTCTCAGGGCTGATTTTCAAAATCATGACCGATCCGTTCGTTGGTCAATTGGCCTTCCTGCGGGTTTATTCGGGTAAGTTGTTGTCGGGCGAATCGGTATATAACGTTGCCAAAGGCCGCCGGGAACGTGTAGGCCGTCTGGTTAAGATGCATGCCAACAAGCGCGAAGAAATTCAGGAAATTCTTGCTGGCGATATTTGTGCGACGGTAGGCTTGAAGTCAGTTATCACTGGCGATACGATTTGCGACGAAAAGAACCCTGTTCTTCTGGAATCGATCGACTTCCCGGCTCCTGTTATTCAGCTCGCTATCGAGCCGAAATCGAAGGCTGATCAAGAAAAGCTTGGTATGGCCATCGCCAAACTGGTTCAGGAAGATCCGACGCTTCGGGTTTCCTCGGATCAGGAAACGGGTCAGACGATTCTGGCCGGCATGGGCGAATTGCACTTAGAAATTATCGTTGACCGTATGCGTCGCGAATTTGGTGTTGAAGCCAATGTCGGTAAGCCGCAGGTTGCTTATCGTGAGACAATTCGCAACAAATCGGAAGGCGAAGGCCGCTTCGTTCGGCAGTCGGGTGGTAAGGGTCAATATGGCCATTGCAAAATCCGCATAGAGCCGCTCGAAGAAGGTAAGGGATTTGAGTTTGTTAACGGTACCACTGGCGGGTCGATTCCTAAGGAATACATTCCTGCAATCCAGAAGGGCATGATTGAAGCTCTTGAGGGTGGGATTTTGGCTGGCTTTCCGATGTCCGATCTGAAGTGCATTGTTTACGACGGTAGTTATCATGATGTCGATTCGTCAGAAATGGCATTCAAAATCGCCGGGTCGATGGCAATCAAGGCTGTTTGCCGTACTGCGAAGCCGGTTCTTCTTGAACCTGTCATGCGGGTTGAAGTAGTTGTGCCTGACGAATATATGGGTCCTGTTAACGGTGACCTGATTTCCCGTCGTGGCCGCCTTGAAGGTATGGAAATGATTGGCAGCACGCAGATTATTAAATCGATGGTGCCGCTTGGTGAAATGTTTGGTTATGCTACGGAATTGCGCTCCCGCACTCAGGGTCGCGGCGGATTCACGATGCACTTTGGCCGGTATGAAGAAGTGCCGAACAGTTTGGCGCAGGAAATCATCGCCCAGACGCAAGGCAAAAGCTAGACCTGTAGTACAAAGTTTTCGATAGACGAGATTAAGTAGAGAATTCCACGAAGGACTGAATTATGGCGAAGGAAAAATTTGACCGCTCAAAGCCGCACGTAAATATCGGCACCATCGGCCACATCGATCACGGCAAGACCACCTTGACTGCGGCCATCACCAAGACGTTGTCCAAGCACAACCCTAAGGTAGCGTTCCGCAGCTTCGATTCGATCGACAATGCTCCGGAAGAAAAGGCACGCGGAATCACAATTGCAGCCTCGCACGTGGAATATGAGACGAAGAATCGTCAC
>JBBRJC010000079.1:0-10142 GCA_038220135.1 Bryobacterales bacterium
TATTTTGAAGCTTTGAAGGAACAGGAAGCGGCGGAAATCAAGCGCGACACGCGTACCAACACCGTGGACATTACATTGAAAGTGAAAGAACGCGGCAAGAACAGCGTTCAACTTTCCGGTGGTGTTTCCGGTATTGCCGGCAGCTTTGTGAGCATGGGTTATTCGACAAACAACTTCCTTGGTCTTGGCGAAACGCTGGGCATCAATTCGCAGTTGGGCGATCGAACCCGCGATGTTACGTTTAGCTTCACGGAACCTTATTTGTTTGACCGTCCGATTCAGTCGGGTTTCACGGTCTTCATGAACCGCTTCAATTTCGATCAGGGCCGCGAAGTTTCGCTCACCTCTGGCCGGAACCTGGTGGATTATTACAATACGCTGGGCAAAGACAACCTGCTAAATTACGTTTCACAAGGCTACGGTTTTACGGCTTTCGCTTCAACCCGTTTGAAGCGTACGTTTGCCAGCATCTCACTGAGCTATGGCTATGACGTATCCAGCATCACCACGCTGACAACTGCATCGAAGCAGTACTTCGATTATGTAAACTTCCAGGGTGTGAGCGGGCCGAACTCTTTGCAGGGAATCAAAACCAGCAAGATTATCCCTTCGTATTCCTATAACACAGTTGATCATCCGGTTACGCCGACGCGTGGTAGAAGCTTATATATTTCAACCATTTTTGCAGGTTCAGTGCTGGGTGGGAACGTGAACATGATCTCGCCAAGCATCACCGGGACTTACTTCCGGCGTGGTTTCAAGAAAGGCCATGTGATGGGCTTCCACTTCCTGGGCCGGTTCATTACTGGTTACGGCGGTAAGGTTGCTCCTCCGTTTCAGCGCTTCTATATGGGTGGGGAAAACGACATCCGCGGATTCGAAATCTGGGGCATCAGCCCGATCGCATTCGTGGCTAGCGAAACCAGCATCAACGTGTTGAACGATGATGGGTCCCCTCGTCAGCAGAAAGTTTTGATTGATGGCAAGCCGGTCTATTCACCTGTAACCCAGCGCGTGCCGATTTATCAGATGGTGTTCCCGGGTGGTGATACGCAGGGTGTTGGTAACTTTGAATATCGCATTCCGATTTTTGGACCACTGACGCTTGCTGCGTTCTTTGACGCGGGTATCAACAAGCTGGTTCGTAAGGATCAGTTGATTATGAATTCGGGCCGTGTGGATGAGTTGAATAGTTTATTCCCGCAGGCTGGATTCGATGGTCATATTCGAGTTGTGCCGCACACGGAACGTCCGCGCACATCAACCGGGCTGGAGCTACAAATCATGATGCCGGTGGTGAATGCCCCGTTTCGTTTATACTATGCTTATAATCCGAATTTGGTTCGCGAATACCTGCAACCACCGATCGTGTTGGATCGGGCGAACTTTCCGAATCAGGCAACATTTATTAATTCTGTTGCAACATTCGGCAGGGCAACCCGGTTCTTCGAAAAGCATGGTACGTTCAGGTTCACGATTTCCCGAACGTTCTAACATAGGAAAGATTTTAGGAGTTTTAACCGTATGAAATTCAGTTTTCAATTGATGGGGCTTAGCTTGGTGGCACTCGCCACGACAGCCTTCGCGCAAACAGCGCCCACTAAGGTTGGCATCATCAACATTCAAGGGGCAATCGTCGGCACGCAGGACGGCCAGAAGGCGATCAAGGCACTTGAAGAGAAATCGGCACCACGCCGTAAAGATCTCGAAACCAAGCAAGCTGCCATTCAACAATTGCAGACACAATTGCGCACTTCCTCCAACACAGCGTCGGAAGAAATGAAAGCAAAGTTGATGCGCGATGTAGATACCCGTACCAAGTCTTACAATCGCGATTTGGAAGATGCTCAGGCGGAATTTGATCAGGAACAGCAGAAGCTGTTGAATGAAATCGGTGGCCGTATTATGGCGGTGATCGACAAGTACGCATCAGAAAATGGTTATGCGATCATTTTGGATGTCAGCACGCAACAGAGCCCGGTATTGTATGCGTCGAACTCGATTGAGATTACGCGTGAAGTAGTGGCGTTGTATGATAAGAACGGCCCGGCTGGCAATGCTGTGAAGCCTGCAGTTGGTGGCGCGGCTCCGTCGGCGGTAAGGCCTTCGGCACCTCCGGCACAGAAAAAAGCCACACCTCCTGCAAAGTAAGTAAGTTTTCCGACCCGCAAGTGGAAGAAGGGCAGTTCCCGATTGGGATCTGCGCATTTATCTTGCTGCGGTAGTTGTGTAAAGACGGTATTATGGAAATATCTATGCAAAGACCATTCCAATTGATATTTGCCCTATTGGGGCTTTCGCTGAGTGCTGCCGAACGGCCCAGAGTGCTGATTCTGTGTACCGGTAATTCGGCCCGCAGCCAGATGTCGGCAGGATTTTTGAAGAGCATGGATCCACGGCTGGATGTGTTTTCAGCTGGAACTGCGCCTGCGCCGCGGATCAATCCGAATGCGGTGACGGTGATGCGAGAAGCGGGTGTGGATATTTCAAACGGTGTGCCGAAGAACGTAAAGCAGTTTCTAGGCGAGTCATTCGATTTCTTGATTACTGTTTGCGACGATGCGGACAAGAGCTGCCCCACATTTCGCGGCAAAGTGGGCAAGCGGGTTCATATCGGATTTGTCGATCCGGCCAAAGCAACCGGGACACCTGATGAGGTGCTGGCTGTGTTTCGCACGGTTCGGGACCAGATCAAAGTTCGATTCGGCGAATTCTACACGAGTGACATCAAACCGGCAATGCGGTAGTTGCGCTACTTTTTCTGGGCCTCACCAACCCACTTGATCGCATTGCGCACCAGGCGAATGTAATTCTCGTTGTGGTGCGCCTCGGGTCCATGACCCAGTTGAATAAACACCACGCGGGACTTCGGCCACGGGCTGATCCACGCAACCGGCCCATCGCCCGTCGGATTCGTTGTCTCCAGCAGCACATCCACTTTCGGCGAAATCCAGAGCCCCTTGTAGGTCTCATCGCGAATCGTGAAGTCTGGCACGCCGGCCGTTACCGGGTGCTGTTTCTTCACGCGAATGGGCATGGTTTCGTCGTGCTTGAACGTCGCGCTTTCCGGATACACACCGCCCGCCACTTCTTCAATCCACCACTTCCAATCGGTATTGCTGCAAATGGCGTGATGCAGAATCACCAACCCCTTGCCGCTTTCCAGATACTCTCGAAGATGAGCGCGCTTGGTCTCTGGCAGGCCGGTTTTGACCATGTCGTAAAGAACCAGCACATCGGTATTGCGGCGGAAATCGGTGCCGAACGCTGACGGGTGAGGCCGGATGTTGGTTCTGAAACTGGGGTCGCCTTCAAAGATGGAATAGAACGAAGGATCGTGATCGTGGCCGCCTGTCACTAGAAGGAGGCGTAACGGTTGGGCCTGCAAAGTCCCGATCAGGAGGAGAAAAGCGAATAGCGGCTTCATGACTTCTTAGCATATCGCCGGCGTACTAGAAAAACTACTGCTCCGATCACAATGCCCCCTACAACTAGAATTCCAATTGTGCGGTGCAGATTTTCTGTGGCGCTTTCCCATGTGTCGCCTAACAGGTAGCCGATGCCCAAAAACGTGGTCACCCAAAGCACCGATCCACTGTATGCATAACGGGCAAATACCGGCCATTCCAGATCAGACATTCCGGCAAATACTGCGGAAAAATGACGCACACCGGGGACGAAGTAGCCGAATGTCAAACTCCAGTGCCCGTAGCCTTTGAACCACGCGTGCATTTTTTCCTGGCGCTCCGGGGTGAGGTGCAACCATGGGCCAAACTTCGCAAGAAACGCGTGGCCTGCCGTGCGGCCGATGATGTAACTGATGGTGATGCCACTCATTGATCCGCCTACGCCGGCAAGCCAAGTCGTCAGCGGGTCGAGCTTACCTTTGGCAATCAGCGCGCCGGTGAAAACCATTAGCGTTTCGTCGGGCACCGGTAGGCCGACAATGCCGAGAACAAGCAGCACAAACAGGGCGATGGGGCCGTACTGGGTTACGTACTGTAGGATTTGATCGATGGGGAGATGCATATTGTTTTAGACGCCGCGCCGGTTACCGTACAAGTCTACGTGCAAACGGGGTGTGAAGCGATAGCCGAATTGTTTGGCCTGTTCGACAATCCAAATAGAACGCTCGCGCAGCAGTTCCGGCGATATGCCTTCGGGCATCAACATCACCGATTCTGGGGGCGCGCCAAGGCTTCGAACCAGGGCATTGATTTCGGTCATATCCTGTTCACTAGCGACTACGAATTTTAGTTGGTAGGGCTGCTGCATCAGGGTTTGAAGCACTGCCAGGTTGATCCGCAATTTCTCGTGCTTTTGCGCAAACGATCCCTCTGGTGTAGAGTTGGCGAGTTTGGGGCTGATACTCATTAAATCGCAAACGGCAGTTGTGGGAACGGTGCCGGCGGTTTCGATAGTTACGTGATAATGGAGAGCGCGAAGTTGGGCGATCAAATCCGGGACGCCGGGCATGATCAACGGCTCGCCACCGGTTACGACAACATGCTTGGCTTTGTGGCTTTCGACGCTGTTGAGGATTTGGCTGATCGCCATCTCCTCCCCTTCTGGTTGCCAGGAAGTGTACGGGGTATCGCACCAACTGCAACGCAAATTACAGCCGGTTGTTCGCACAAAAATACTGGGTACTCCCAGCAGCGATCCTTCCCCTTGTACGGAGAAAAAGATCTCGGAGATTTTCACTTAACGTACTCCGCCGGGTCGGTCAAACCGGCTTCCGCAAAGCCCTTCAGCCGCAGCATGCAGGAATCGCATCCGCCGCAGGCACGGCCTTCAGAATCGGGATCGTAGCAGCTATGCGTCAGCTTCAAATCTACGTTGAGGCTGGCTGCAAGACGAATGATTCCGGCCTTATCCAGTTCCATTAGTGGCGAATGAATCTTGATCTTAGTGACACCTTCCACGCCGGCACGCGTCGCCAGATTGGCCATTAGTTCAAAAGCGGCAATGTACTCGCTGCGGCAATCGGGGTAGCCGGAATAGTCGATCGCATTGACGCCGATGAAGATGTCAGAAGCCTCCAGCACTTCGGCCCAGGCTAGTGCGAATGACAGAAACACGGTGTTTCGGGCAGGGACATAGGTGATGGGAATGCCGTGCGTCATCTCGTCAGCCGAGCGATGCTTGGGTACGTCGATTGCTGAAGTTAACGCGGAGCCGCCGAACATTCGCAGATCAATCAATGCAGTGCGATGGTCCTTCGCTCCTTGCGCCTTTGCCACGCGGGCGGCTGCTTCCAGTTCAATTCGATGGCGCTGGCCGTAGTCGAACGAGAGCGCGTAACACTCAAAGCCCTGATCTAAGGCAACGGCGAGAACGGTGGTGGAATCGAGGCCTCCACTAAGGAGGCAAACAGCTTTTCGGGGCATTTTTGTGCCGGATTGTGGAATATTGGACATCGAAGTTTTACTAGTGAATGATTGCAAAGTTCCTGTACACCCGACTCCCTTGCGGTCGCGGCTCTGTTAGAGTTCCTTTGGCAGCATCCATGCGAACAGTGCGCCCAGTATCGGGAAAGCTGCAAGAAACGCCATGGCAATTCCCAACGAATAGTGGTCGCCCATCCAGCCCGTGAATGGGATGAATATGAGGCCGGCGAGTCCCCATGCGAAGCCCATCATCAGGGCGGAAATTGTCCCCGCCTGTGTGGGTGCCAATTGTTGGGCCATCACTACGTTCACCGGAATAGTGAACAGCAGGATGAGGCCGGCAAGGGCCAGCGAAACAATTGAGATCCAACCGGAGGTTAGAAAAAACAAAGCCAATGGGGGAACGCAGCAAGCCATCGAAACCAGAATCACTTTTCGTCCACCCCAGCGGTCGGCCAAACTGCCACCAATGAATCCGCCCAAGGCTCCGGCAGCAAGGTAGAGACTCAATGTTGCAGTCGCTTCCGTGAAGGTGAATCCGCGTTCCTTCGAGAGGTAGAGCGGCAACAATTGCGCGTAGGTCACCTGCACGATGCTGCGGACGAAGACCAATAGATAAAGCAGTAGAAGTGTTTTCTTCACTTTGAGCAACGGTTCTAAATCGAACTTATGCTGCTTCACCCCTTCAAAGGAAGGCGGCTCCAAAGTGAACATCAGAAAGACCGTGATGATTATGCCGGGAATTGCCAGCCACAGGCTGTTTTCAAGACCAATGCGTGGCAGGAAAAACGAGAAAAAAGTGGGGCCCAGGGCGAAGCCTAACGTACCGGAGCTGATGAATACGGCGAACCAGCGAGCCTTGTTTTCCTCAATGCCGATTGTGGCCCAAGCCGAGCCTTGCGGGTGAAAACTGGCGATGCCCATGCCACCCAACAGAACGGCAAATAGCAGAGCAGAAAATGAAGAAGCGGCACCCAGCGCGCTGATGAAAATTCCGGCGACGGCTGGGGCAAGGCAGGAGAACAATTTACTTCGGTAACGGTCGGATAAATATCCGTACAGCGGTTGCGCAAGTGACGCCGAAAAAACCAGCGCTCCACCCAACAAACCGGCTTCGGCCAATCGCAAATGGTGCTTGGCTACCAGCAGTGGTTGAAATGCTCCAAGTGCGCTTGAATAAAGGTCGATAAAGAAGTGACCAAGGCAGAGAAGGGTTAGGGGAAGGTAGCTGAAGCGTACCACTGCGGGAGCATTTATGGTTGATGTGGTGGCGCTGGAACTCATGCTTAGTGGGAACCTCCATTATAACCCGTAACTTAGCACGCAAATTTGTGTTGAAGTAATATCATGCGGATCTCTGTGTTCATTCTTATCGCACTGATTGCGTCGACGTTGTCAGCACAATCGCCTACAGCCCCGGTGGTCAGTCCGCGGGGTGTGATCAACGCATTTACGAATCAGCCGGCACCAACCACTGTTGGCGCGGGCGGGCTGATTTACATCAATGGCTTAAATTTAGGTCCGGTTGAAGGCATCACTGCGCCCGACGTTCCCTGGCCAACACAGTTCGGTACGCCCGCGATTCAGGTTTTGATCAATAATCGCCCGGCACCGCTGTATTCTGCGTCTCCGAGCCGGATTCTGGCGCAAGTTCCCTATGAAACTCAAAACGGCCAGGCGCAATTAGTAGTTAAGCGCGACGATTTGACCAGCCAGCCCGTGCGATTTATTGTGCAAGCTACTGCCCCGAGTGTGAAGCCGATCAACGAATCCGGTTTTGGTGCCGCAGATGTTACGACGAATGGGAATACGGTGCTACTGCGGGCGATGGGTGTGGGGCTTGCTACTCCGGTTGTGCCTACTGGTGCTGTTGGGCCGCGTGAAAATCCGTCCGTCGCGCGTGCTGCAGTTCGCGCAATGGTAGGGGGGAGAAATGCGACTGTGACCGCTACCGCTTCTCCTGATCGTGTTGGGGAGTTCGACATTGCTGTCGGCCTGCCGGGTGATGCAAAACCGGGCGATGTAATTACGCTACAATTTGGAAATGTGATTGCTAATCGTACGCTATATCAGCGAATTCCGCAGGCTGTTACAACTTTTCTGCCATTCCCGGATGGAACGCCCACGTTTACGGGTTTTGCCTCCAGCGATTTGCGCCCCGGCTATATTGGTTTGTCTGCCGCAGTTGGTAGCGATGGCTGCTATCCGTCCTTTATTGCGGATGTGCAGAACGCAAAGCTCTCCAAAGTTGACTCTTGTCTGATTGCGGCCAATCGCGCGCAGGCTTCACCGTTCACTTTAGCGACCGAAGGTGATTCAATGGCGGCACTGGTTGGCCCTGCAGAAGGGACGGCGCCCGCCGGCATATCGAAAAAAGTGGTTATTTTCAATCCGACGAAAGCTGATGCGATAAATGTTGATTTGCCGGCGGCCGTTGCAACGTTGAGTGCCAATGGTACGGGTGACTTTCTGGCGGTGGCTGTTGGCCAAGCCGGTGTTGTTGCCCATGTGGTGAATGCTGACACCGGTGAAATTCAACCGTTGGCTGGTGGCGTTGGCGTTGGCGGTGGGAATCCGGGTGGTGGTGGCTTCGGCGGCCTGTTTGTTCCGCCTTTGATCGACCTTGGCGATGGTTTGAAAAATATCCTTTCCAACGGGTTGAATTTCGGTCCGGGGTTAACCGGCTATCTGGTAGGCGATGATGCTACCAAGCCAACTAAAGCAAAATTGGCTATCGTGAATGCTCAAAATGTAGTGCAGTCAACGCGTGATTTCCCTGAAGATTTTGTTCCATTGGTCGCTCCACAGCAGGCTGCTGTGGGTGGTCCTGGTGGCATCCCTGGTATTGGTGGCGGCGGGTTTATTGCAGCGGCGCGGACGCTGACATTTATGGATGGAACCACACGCCTGCTTTATGTGCTTTCCGCTAAGCCGGACAATTCCGTCCACGGCTTGGTGTCTTTCCCCATCGTGGATGCGCCGTCCAAAGTTTACGCCCTCCCGGAGAAAACGTTCTTTGCCGCGTGCAATCCGCAAATGCAAATCTATTCGCTGGAATTGTCCAGATCACTTGCTGTTGCGGTGGGCAACAATGCCGCTGTTGCCGTGCGCAATCCATGTAACGCGCAGGGGTTTGCAACGCTCAATTTGACGACGCCTGCGATTTCTATTTTGAACATGCCGGGCACCGGATCCTTCAACGCGAGTGGTGCAACCGTAAACGATTTGAACGACCATATTTACGCTGCCAATACCGACCCGGCAAGCCAAAATCGGTCCGATACTCTTTACGCTTTCGACGGCGTGACCAATTCCGCACTGCGCTTCGATCTGCCTCCTGAGGTTCCGTCGTTCAGCAATCTGACTCCGATTCCGCAGATGAGTGCCGTGGTTGGACAGGCTACCAAGACAGCCGTTGGCGACGTTGGACTGGTGTTGTTTGATTTGGAATTAGCTTCCTCTAGACTGCTACCGACGCCAACCGGATATACCAGTGTGCAGGTGGTGAGCATCTTTCCGGCCACCCGAAAATTGCTGGCGCGTGGTGTCAAGACAAACCCGGCGGGTACGGAATTTCTCATATACGATTTGGTTAGCGGTGATCTTACGATTGTTCCCAATCCGGCTGGAGTGAGTTTTGTTGGCGTACTTCCCGCCGTTCCTGGCGTTCCTGGTGCAGGTGGACAGCAACAACAACAGCCGCTGCAAAGGGCCAATGGTAAATCCAATGTCGTTGAAGCTGTTACGTTTAGCTCTGACAGACGGCAAACGGGTGTGATGCTGATTCAGATTCACTAGTGTAGTTTCCATTAAATAGAGCTTGTCCCGTATGCCGGTATTTTCAAGGAATTATTCCACACGAAAATTATCGTGTTTAAAACGAAACGCTTTAGGCGAGAATCTGGCCTAATGGTTTAAGTTCACGAAACATCAAAATGAGGTGTTTGGGCCATCTTGGGGCAATAAGGCCATCCATGATGGAGTCGGAAATTGGGTTGAACCCTTGTGTTTATTGGCGAGCTTTAGCAATGGGACGGGCTCTAAATAACTGGACAAGTTGACGCGGCATGCGAATCGGTGGGAAGTTCCGTGTACCTGAATGTGCTTTTGCTCCGCCAATCGAGTCACGACACGGTGTTCTCTTGATTGCCAGGCGCGGTGTGTTCGAGCGGGCGATTTGAAAGCCCATCTATATCGCGGACACTACACTAGGCACGTGACAAAACAAACCCAATCCCGCAATCGAGCCGAACATTGCAGTTTGGTGTTTAATATAGATAATGAAGCAAGTCTACCTGCTGGCCCTTTCGATGGTGTGTGTTTCCCTTTGGGCACAGGCACCAACAGCTCCTGTGGTAAGCCCGCGCGGGGTGATTAATGCGTTCACTCAACAACCTGCACCTACTTCGGTTGGGGCTGGTGGGCTGATTTGGATCAATGGCTTGAATCTTGGCCCGTCCGATGGATTGACGGCGAAGGACGCGCCTTGGCCGACCACGCTTGGCACGCCGGCAATTCAGGTGTTGATTAACAACCGTCCGTCGCCGATCTATTCCATTACACCGAGCCGTATCGTCGCTCAGGTTCCCTATGAAATTCAGTCTGGATTGGCGCAATTGGTGGTGCGGCGCGGGAATGTTTCAAGTCAACCGGTTCGATTCACGGTTTTGGCTACACTGCCGAGTGTGAAAACGGCAGGGGATATTGGGTATGGTGCGGGCGATTTGAAAGCCCATCTATATCGCGGACACT
>JBBRJC010000080.1:0-10091 GCA_038220135.1 Bryobacterales bacterium
GAACGTTGCTTGTTGACGAAACCAAATGGTTGAAACTGGAAATCGAATACTTGACCCATCAAGGCCTGGCCCGCCAGATTCTGGAAACCGATTTTCGTATTCTCGAACTTTTTACGTCGCGATAACGCGATAACGAACCAATCCCCGCTTGTGGCAGCTGCTTGTTGTATACTTCCCAGAGCCGGATGGCTTCGTTATGCCGCCGGCTTTTTCAGACTTGGAGCTCCATGAACACGAAGAAACTTTTCCTTGCCAGCTGTATCGCACTAGTGACGACCTCGATGGTCTTTTCGATAAGAGGCGATATTCTGGATTCGCTTGGTGCCGACTTCCATCTCACTAAAGAACAGATTGGCTACATTCTCAGCCCGGCATTTTGGGGCTTTACACTTTCCATCATCATCGGCGGCTCCCTTGTGGATCTGTTCGGCATGCGCCGATTGCTGCTCATTTCAGCGGGCGGATACATTGCCGCCGTACTTGCTATCATTTTCGCGCCACGCCCCACCGGACCTATCGGCTTAACGGACACGCCCTACATTATTCTTTACGGCGCAATGCTCACGCTCGGCCTATCGCAAGGCTTAGTCGAAGGCGTGATCAATCCACTGTGCGCTTCCATGTTCCCCAATGACAAAACGCATCGAATGAATTTGCTGCATGCATGGTGGCCTGGCGGACTCATCATTGGCGGTCTGGCATCCTATGCTTTGACAAAGGTGATGGGCCTGGATGGAACAGGCGTTGCCGCTGGAACGATGACCTTCGGCTGGCAAATCAAGTTGGCCCTGATCATGGTTCCTGCTGTGATATTTGCGCTCATGGTATGGAATGAGAAATTCCCCGAATCAGAGCGCGTCACCGCCGGCGTCTCAAATAGCATGATGATCAGCGAACTGTTCAAGCCCCTGTTCATCGTGTTTTGGATCTGTATGTGGATGACGGCATCTGCAGAACTAGGCCCCGATCAATGGGTAGGTTCGGTAATGACCAAACTAGCCAACATGCAAGGAATTCTGATTCTGGTTTACACCGCAGGCCTGATGTTCGTGCTGCGCTTCTTCTTCGGCGGAATTGCTCACAAAATCTCGCCCCTGGTGATTCTGCTCTGCTCTTCCATCTTGACGGCCGTTGGCCTTTATTGGCTCAGTACGGTCAGCACTCCAGTTGAGGCATTCCTCGCCGCTACAGTGTTCGGCATCGGCAAGACATACTTCTGGCCGTTGATGTTGGGCGTCACTTCTGAACAGTTCCCCAAGGGTGGACCACTGGCACTTGCTGTAATGGGTGGCACAGGAAATCTGGCAATCGCATTCATTCTTCCAATGATGGGTGGTTGGTACGAGAATGAAGGTGCGGCAGCGGCCTTCCGCTACGTTGCAGTTCTGCCCGTGGTGCTGACGGCCATTTTCGCAGCGCTGTACTTCTACTTCCAATCCCGCGGCGGATACCATGCCGTGAAGATTGACAGCAGTTCAAAGGCTTCGGCTTAAGTTGATTTTAAGATTGGCGGACTTGCTGGGAATCAACAAGTCCGCCAATCACCTTCAATTCGTCAGATTAGTCGATCAATTCCAGGTGCAGCCGTGCGCAATAACCATCGGTCATTCCTGCAATATATTCGCAAACCACCTGATGCACTGGCCGGCCCAAAACCTGTTCCCGGTAATGCTCCGGCAGGCGATCTGTGTGCTGCATATAAAATTCAAATAAATCAGCAATGCGTTTTACCGACCGTGCGCGCTCTTCCAGCAATTCCGGCGTTACGTATACCCTTTCCCGCAGAAACGACTTCAAACACGCATTGGTGGCCAGCGCAGGCTCACTAAAGCGCACCAGGCGAACTTCATGGCGGCGCACATCGTCAATATCGGCCACACGAGCTTCACAGCAGGCCGCATAAGTGCCCCCAATTAATCCCGATACCAGCATATTGATCAGCCGCCGCAAGCATTCGTGAAAATGAACGCGCTCCTCAGCCGCCGGATATTGTGAACGAATCTCTTCAAGCAGGGTCGCATATTCAGGAACAGCTGCGGCTATATCATCCATCGTAAACATACCGGCAGCAAAGGCGTCGTCAAGATCCGCAGTGTTATAGGCCACTTCGTCCGCAAGATCAATTAACTGCGCTTCAACGGGAGGACGCAAACCGGGCAAAAACGCGTCGATCTCCTTGACTTCCCCGGCCATGAAATCACGGGAATGTTTCACCATCCCTTCGCGCACCTCAAATGTGAGATTCAGCCCGGGAAACATGGCGTAAGGGCTTTCAAAACTCTCAACAATGCGAAGCGAATGCAGGTTGTGATCAAACGTTTCGCCAAAGCGTTGCATTTGACGGTTCAATTCCTCTTCACCGGAATGGGCAAACGGCGGGTGGCCGATGTCATGCACCAATGCCAGCGTTTCAGTCAGATCCTCGTTCAGCTCCAGCACATTGGCCAGCGTACGGGCGATTTGGGCAACTTCAATGGTATGCGTCAGGCGATTGCGGAAATGATCGGAGAGCCCAGGAGCGAACACCTGCGTCTTATTCTCCAGACGGCGAAAGGCGCGAGTGTGAATGACGCGATCTCGATCGCGCTGGAAGTTATTACGGTAAGGGTGGGGTAATTCCGGGTACCGGCGACCTGCGGAAGATTCCAGGGGAAACCGCAGCCAGGAAAGGCTACGAGGTTTGGTTTCCCCTGTCACGATTGTTACTTGCCAAGCTCAGCGAGAGTGGTGAGTGCGCTTCTGCTAACGGCACTGCGTTCATTCGTCCGCAGTGGCTCCAGCAATTTGCGAGCTTCGTCCGGTTTGGTTTTCGCCAGAAGACGGGCACGTTCAATCAGCGCCTGTTCCTTAGAAACCATAGCGGTTGGGCTGTCTTCGATCTCTTTCAACAGCTTTTCAGCGTCTGCCTGCTTACCCTGCAGCGCATTAATCTGCGCCAGCGAAAACTTGGCCAGTGAAGCATAGTTCTTGCTGCCATCATCGGCAACCTGCTTGAAGTGCTTTGCAGCTTCGTCCAGCTTGCCCTGATCGGCGGCGATAATACCTAGATAATAGCGGGCGATCGCACCTTCATCTTTGCTGCCATACTTGGCCACAAGATTATTAAAGCCCTTGATCGAAGCTTCGTCTTTGGCTGCCTGCGTAGGGAATACCTTCAAGTGGTCTGGCGAACCCTGCCCCACGGCCCCTTCCTGATTCTGCACAGCATCGCGAAGCTCAGCCTGCCGTTCGGAATGCGTTTTGTCCAGATAAAAATAAGTGCCCACGGCAACCACAATCACGGCAACCGTCAAGGCAACATACATCGTTACCTGCGACTTGTGGCCGCTGACAAATTCTACGGAGTGCTGCACTTCCTCAACGAAGCGGTCGTGCTTAAGTTCTTTTCGATCCAATTTATCCACGAAATTCCTCGGTTCCCAATCTCCCAGAGTACCATAGTGAGACCGGCCTTCTGCTCCTTGCAGACGGCCTCAAGCACCCATTAATGCAGGCATTGAAGTTAAATTCCTGCATATTGCATACTTTACCAGCCCTGCGACGTCGTGAATGTCCAATTTCCGCATCAAACTGGCTCGATAGGTGTCAATCGTTTTGGGACTGACATCCAGGCGCGCGGCAATCTCCTTGGCGCGCATTCCCTCCACAAGCATTGCGAAAACCTGATGCTCCCGGGCACTCAGCGTCTCCAGCGGGTCAGCCGATTCCCGGCCCCTTGAAGGTACGAAGATCTTTTCCAGCTCCACCTGCGGCGTCACATAGATTCCACCCGCACGAACCTGATCAAAGCCGTCCAGTAGATAACGCGCCGGGGCTGTCTTCAAAAGGTACCCGTGTACGCCGCAGCGCAACGCCTCAATCACGGTTTTGCGGTCCCCTCGCGCTGATAAAACTACCAGGCGTGTAGGCACTTCCAGTTGCCGCAACTTACGAACCACCTCAAGGGTATACAACTTCGGCAATTGCATTTCCAGGATGGCAATGTTCGGCCGTTTCGCAACGATCTCCCGAAACGCTTCCTCGCCGTCCTCGCATTGTCCAATCACTCGATAGGGACCGGACTCAACCAGCGCGGCAAGGCTCTCACGAATCAGTGGCTGCGGATCGGCCACCAGCACTGTGGTCAGTTCAGGATCATTTATGGACACGTTCAGTTCTCCCTGAGGCGATTGGATCAAGTCCAATACACCCAGTAAGACAATTAGTGTCTGTTTGCTAGGAAAATTCTCTAAGAAAAGCTGCGGACTGCACTGGCTTCGTCATCATGAACTTCAAAAACCGTGTAAAGCTTCGTAATCTGCAACAAATCCTTCACACGTTTGGTGAGATTTAACAGCTTCAACTGCCCTTCCAAATTGGAGACCGAAGTAAATCCAGCAACCAGTTCCCCAATCCCCGAGCTGTCGATGTAGTTCACTTCGCCCAAATTCAGCAGAATTTTCCGGTTTCCGGCAGCAGTCAAGTCCTTGATCGCATCCCGAAGAACTGAAGACCCTTCGCCGAGTGTAATCTTACCAACGGCATCTACAACAGTCACATCACCAACTTGTCGAGTTGTCAGCTTCACGCTCATTTTTGATTGGTCCCCTGTTTGGCAATTAAGCCAGATACTTCACCATCGTTACTTCCGTGCCGCCTTGTTGGGCACGGCGTACAGCCAGCTCATCTACGTAGGTTTGCATCATCAACAGGCCACGGCCCGAAGTTTTCAACAGATTTTCCGTATCGAGTGGATCGGGCACGGCTTTCACTTCAAAGCCGTCACCTTCATCAAGGATGGTGACGCGAACGCTGTCGCTAGAAGTCGCAATGCGGAGCCGCACTTGTTTGCTGGAATTGTATTGATTACCATGGACGACGGCATTCACCATCGCCTCACGGACTGCCAGCCCCAGATCGAGCCGGGCGTCTTCATCGAAACCAACAGTCTCGGCAAGACGCAAAACAGCTTCTTCGGCTTGGTCAACGCTTCCTAAATCGGAGGCGAGCAGTTGATCTATGAAATTGTTTTCTGCGCCGTCTGGCATTCAAAAGTTCCCGCTAACGTGACAAATTGAAAGTAATCCAGTGGGCGGGTAGAAGTCAAGAGATCAGGCGAGATCGCGAGATCTCCAAATCTGTTGAGTTCAACACATTTTGCGATTCATTCAAACTGCTTCAGGTCGGCCACAAGGACTCGTGGATCAACACGCATTGCAGATGCGCCCATAGCGAATGCAGGCGTCAGGTGATCAGTGCTGGCGTCATTGATGAGGATTACGCCTGGACAGATAGACATAGAATTCAGTTCGTCCAAGAGCGCAAGAGCAGCTTTTCTTCGATCAAGGCAACACTATATCACCAGAAGCGCGTCACCAACAACCCCGCTACACACCCGCACAAACCCGCAATCCACGCCAGGAAAGATATCAAGAATGGAGTTGACTGAAGTGGGAGAACTACCCCAGCAAGTGCCCCATCTTTTCTTTCTTGGTCCGCAAATAATCGTCCGAGTGCTTGCCAAACTCCACAATCATCGGAACGCGCTCGGTCACCTCAATACCAACCCGGCTGATCGCATCAATCTTTTCCGGATTGTTCGACATCAGCTTCAGCCGCTTCACACCCATCGCCACCAGAATCGACGTCGGCAATCGGTAGTCCCGCAGGTCCGCCTCAAACCCCAGCATCTCGTTCGCCTCCACCGTATCAGCCCCTTCGTCCTGCAGCGCATACGCCTTCAGCTTGTTCATCAACCCAATACCACGGCCTTCCTGATGCTCATAGATCAGCAACCCGCACCCGGCAGCAGCGATCTTCTCCAGCGCCAGTTCCAGTTGCAAGCCGCAATCGCAGCGCAGGCTATGGAACACGTCGCCAGTAAGGCATTGCGAGTGGATACGCACCAACGGGGGCTCGCCCGAGGCGTAATCGCCCATCGAAAGCACCGCTGACTCCTCCATCCGATTGGGATAGTGACCCACAAATCCGTGAATCCGAAAATGACCGAACCTGCTGGGGAAGTCCGCTTCCGCTAATTTCTCCAGCCGAAAAGCTCCATTGTTTTGCATGAAAAAGAAAGACCGATGAGGCAATGCCTTTTACTATTATAATCGTGCTGTCAGTGCATGCTGGAACAACAACTTGTCACACTGCTGTTAAAGCTGGCCGTCTCAGCCTCGCTCGCCAGTATTCTACTGCGCTCTGGGCTGTTCAAACGCATGCTTTTGCGCGAACAACGCACCCTCAAACAGCGCATGCAAATGGCCCTCGTATTTGCCACAATTTTCGGAGCCAGTTCCGCCGCCCGCATCATCACCAACAATAGCTACCTGGCAACAGATTTAAGCCTGGAAGGCAGCCTGCTCGCCGGCGCTCTGGGCGGTTATGTAACGGGCTTGTCCGGTGGAATCCTCATCTCAATCCCGGCCATGATGCATGGCGAATACCTGTCTATGGTGTTGCTCGCCGGCGTTGGCGTATTGGGTGGCCTACTACGCGACGTTGCTCCAAACTCCGACGAAATCTGGCGGTTTTCTCCATTCTTCGACATCAACGTCTATAACCTGCTGCGCCGCAAAGCCGACAATCGAAGCACCATTTTCCAACTCCTCATCGCCCTCACCATTATTTTTTCAGAGTACGTGCGCTGGGTCCTCGGCCAGGTCGTCAACGAAAGGCTGCTGTTCAGCATTCAACGAAACTGGCAAAGCCCCGATCCCTTCCTCGCCGCAAGTGCCGTCTACGCCACCACTATTTTTGCTGTCGGCGTGCCTCTGAAAATCTGGAACAGCACCCGCGTGGAAATGAATCTGGAAGCGCAAGGCCGCTTGCTCAACGAATCGCGCCTACGCGCCCTAACCAGCCAGATCAACCCGCACTTTCTGTTCAACACCCTCAACTCCATTTCTTCTCTGATCCGTGGCAATCCAGAACAGGCGCGCAGCACGATTATTCAGTTGTCCAGCATTTTGCGCCGCCTTCTCAGGAAAAACGATAACATCACGCCTCTTCGCGATGAGTTGTCATTCATTGACGATTACCTCTCCATTGAAATGGTACGATTCGGTCCAAAGCTGAGGTTCATCAAGGACATTGCTCCAGACACCCTGGATCGCCTAGTGCCAAGCATGCTTCTCCAACCGATCATCGAAAATTCGGTTAAACATGGATTGTCGAGTAAAGTGGAGGGTGGCACAATTCGCCTGCGTAGTCAGCTGGTGAATGGCCGTCTGGAAATTATCATCGAAGATGATGGCGTGGGTATTAGCGAACACAAGCTGCAAAACCTGTTTGAATCAGGGATCGGCGTCAGCAATGTGAACGAACGTTTGAAGGTATTATTTGGCGAAGAGTACCGCATGTACATCGACAGTAAACCGGGAGAAGGCACCAGAACACAACTGGAAATTCCTGATCTCTCCCAAAGTTGGGCCGCAAGGACGTAAACTGTCTGTATCCCTTGTTGTGTGATTGGTCCGTTTCTGAGCGTAAGGAGCCCGTAGTGAATCGAGTTGAATTGCAAAGCCTAGCCCTAAGACAGGACCTGTTTCCGAAAACCATTGCCGACCGCACCCGCAAAGTGTATGACCGGCTTTCCTTCGTATATCCAGCATCCACCTTCTTCTTCCATTCAAAAGCGCACAAGGTAGTGATTGAGGACGCAGCCATCACCGACGGCTCAAAGGTACTCGAAGTAGCCACAGGATCAGGCGAAATGTTTCGCCGCTTGTTGCAGCAGAATCGCAAGGGGGTGACCGTAGGCGTCGACTTATCCCCAAAGATGGCCGCACGTACCCAACGCCAGGCCCGCGCTGAATTCAAGGGAACCGCCGCCCATTGCCAAGCCGTCGACGCACGACAGCTACCGTTCCGGGATGCCAGTTACGATTCCGTGGTCTGCTGCTATTTACTGGAGCTTCTTTCCCAGGACGATATCGTTTCCGTACTCGCCGAATTTCACCGTGTATTGCGCCACCGGGGCCGCTTGGCATTGGTGCTGATTGGTGAAAATACCGAGTTCTTCAACGCAATGTACCGCGTAGCTGGATCAGTGGCCCCGGCATTTTGGGGCCGTCAAGTGGAGCAAAGTGTACCAGCTCTGATTCGCGATTTGGACTTCCGAATCGTCAGCGACCGCATGGTACGGCAAGGGTTCTACCCGTCGCGTGTGTTGACCGCACAAAAGTAGGCACCAGAATACCTGAGGCGTGCCAACACTTACCAGCAAACTCCACCAAGAAAAATATGGTACTTTTTCTTAGTACAACCATGAACCAAACCATGGATAACACTATCGCAAAAAAGATACTTAGCCGAATTTACGGCAACGGTAGGGGGTGGGCCTTTTCCCCACTCGATTTCGCCGACCTGGGAAGCCGTTCAACCATCGATTGGACCCTCCATCAGAGGGAAAAAGAAAGCTCCATCCGACGTGTCCTTAGAGGAATCTACGACTATCCCCGTCACAGCGACTTCCTCAAGAAAACCATCAATCCAGACCTGGATCAAGTCGCCCACGCCCTCGCCCGAAAATTCTCCTGGCGCATTCAGGCCGACGGAGCAACAGCGCAGAATCTCCTAGGCCTTTCCACCCAGGTTCCCGCCCACATCGTGTACCTTTCCGACGGCCCCAACCGAAAATACAAGATCGGCACAACCTCACTCACCTTCAAAAAGGCAGTCCTCAAGGAAGCAGGATTCAAACTCCGGGAAAGCCGGCTCATAGTTCAAGCCCTAAAAGCCTTCGGCGAAAGCAGAATTACGCCCGGAATAATCGCACAGATTCGTGCAAAGTTCGATCCTTCACTCCGCAAAAAAATACTTCGCGATACCAGAACGGCCACGGGCTGGGTCTATTCCGCAATTCAGGAAATAGCGAAAGACAATGCCAATGAATAAGATCGCAAAACTTTCCGCCCAGGATCGGCGCGATCTTTTCTCCGAAGCCGCCTCTCACCTAGGCTTTCGGCCAACGATCATAGAAAAAGATTTCTGGGTCTGCTACGTCCTCAAAATGCTTTTCGCCGATTCCCCCTTCAAGGATTCTCTTGTTTTCAAGGGTGGCACTTCACTCTCAAAAGTCTACGGGCTAATTGATCGGTTCTCTGAAGATATCGACCTGGTCCTCGACTGGAAACTCCTCGGTATTGGCCAAGGCGACGAAGATCCCATGCTGAGGCTACAGTCGAAAACCCAACAAGACAAATTCAACAAAGAGATCAACCGCCGTGCCGCCGTATTCATCAGCGAAGTACTCTGCCCACAAGTAGACAAGCTGGTTCAACAAGCCGGCATCGGCCTAACCGCCACTGTAGATCCAGCCGATCAGCAGATTGTAAACATCCACTATCCGGCAGCCTTTTCTGAAGCCTACATTCGTCCCGAGGTCCGGCTGGAAATCGGCCCGCTCGCCTCTTGGGTTCCCTCATCTGCACACATAATTAGACCGTACGCTTCCACCGTGTTCCCCGAAGTTTTCGAAAACCCGGCATGCCCAGTTATAGCAATATCCGCCGAGCGAACTTTCTGGGAAAAGGCAACAATCCTCCACCAGGAAACACACCGGCAAACCCTGATCCCGCAGCGCTACTCCCGCCATTACTATGACCTTTACAAACTTGCGTTAAGCCCCATCAGAGACGCCGCCTTTGCTAGCCCTAGCCTGCTACCAGAAGTGGTCAAATTCAAGGAAAGGTTCTATCCATCCACGTGGGCTCGATACGACCTCGCTGTCCCCGGTTCCTTCAAGTTGCTTCCCACCACCGATTCGCAAATCGCAGCGCTGGACCGCGATTATCAGGACATGCAAATGATGCTCTTCGGTGAAACGCCACGCTTCAGTTCAATTCTAGAAGTGCTCGGAGAGCTTGAAGGTCAAATCAACGCTATAAGCTCCAGTTAAATAAATAGATTCAGCGAGTGTTCTAGATTGACGGACTGCACGGATGCGCATTCCAAGATCTTAATTAAACGATGGGGAGGCGGCTGCCGTGAATCGTGACTTGCCCTACTCAAATAGCTGCGCGTGATTTCCAGTTCGGACCAGCATCCAAGAGGTTCGTCACCTGCCGCGCATTGGGTGGGGCCGTCAACAAGGAAGTTTCACCATA
>JBBRJC010000081.1:0-10030 GCA_038220135.1 Bryobacterales bacterium
CGAGGCGTATTCCCGAATAGCCGGACTAGATGAGCCCTTTGCCAGGAAGACACGCCGTGATGCGCATCACCTGATTGAAGAAGGCTGGGTCAGGCGAGTACGGCGAAAACTCCGGTCAGATGACTTGGTTCGAATTGGACGTGACCGGATGTGCCGCCGGCGAATTGAACTTGTAGCGCGAGTGGAGCCACAGGTTTTACGGTAATTACGTCTCAGTGCATATCCGATTTTAATTCCAAGGTGCTATTGCATGCGGTTCTTGCTTATCGCTGCACAGCGGCCAATGAGTTTAACAGTTCCTCCTGATGCAATTCAGCCCAATCCAATAAGGGTTCTTGTGCCAGTCGAGTAACTTCCCGTCCAAAATAGTCAACGTCTGAATATCAATTACCGCTGTCAAGATGAGCATGGCAGAATGGGCTATCCAGCGTAGAATGGGCACTGATAGCATTAGATTGGAGCTTCCATGGGAAAGAGCGTTTTTGTTCAAGCCCGAGACCTTCCGCCAGAGAAGCGGCATGCCGCAGAAATCTTGCTTGGCGGGGCGCTGGGTGAAGATGAGTTGCTTTTCGTCAGGTCGTCGAAAGGCCGCATCCTGAAACCGGGTCTCACTGGAGAACCGCTCGACGAAGCATACCGCCAGATGTTTGAGTGGTCAGCAGAGATGGCGAAGAGAGTCGAAGGCATTTCTGCGAGCGAGATCGACGCGGCAATTGACGAGGCGGTTGATTTCGTGCGGCATCACTGAGTCGATACGGCAATCCTTATTCGAGGGCATGCGCGTGCGACTGGTTCGGCAAGAGCGCTGATTGAGGCATCCCAAAGTCGGGCTCGCGGCTGGTGCTTTCCGCCTAAATCCTGGCAGAGGTTGACCGAGTGCTTCGGTACCCACGGATACAGGCGCTCTATCGAATGACAGATGGGGATATCTGGCGGCATCTGCGTTTGCTTGAATCCATCGGTGATGTGGTTGACCACGCTGAAGGACCGCCCATTGTTTTGAAAGATCCTAACGACGACCCGATTGTCTACACCGCCCTGGCGGGTCATGCCGACATCCTTCGGCTCTCGTTCTGTGCCCGGTACAAGATTCGGATCATGACAGATGTTGAGTTGCTTGACTTCCTTCGTCAACTTATTACGGCCAGTTGATCTCATTTTTTCGATCTATAAACAGTGTAAATCCGTGGGCAAATCGTTGTCGGCTTGAAGACGCCGCACGCTGCGGCCCGGGGAGGGCGGCACGCTCTAAACAAATGCAATATGTAGGGGCAGGTTCCGATCAACAAATTGGTTGTAGTCCACCGGATGGTGGTTCCGGGCCATTGATCAGCTGCAACTTGCCTATTGTTTTCATATATTTAACATTAGGCCATTGGTGTGCATGGTTAAGTGTGTACGAGCCGCTCAAATAACGGCGTTGAATAAGGAGATAGACCATGAAACGCACTTCGATATTATTACTGGTTGCTGCGGGTGGGTTGACTTCCGCCGTATTTGGACAGCAGAATTCTCAACAGTATCCGCGGCAACAATACCCGCAACAAAATGCTCCTTACCAGGGCGATCAGAATTACAACGGGCAAAATGGCCAGTATTCCCAGGGTCAATACGATAATGGGCAATACCAAAATGGGCAATACCAGGGTAACTCCGGCAACGGTGGCTACGACCAAGGGCAGGAATACGACGACAACCAGGAAGGCATTTATGCCCCGGAGCCACCGCCTATGCCTAGGTATGCTTATCAGCGATCTGTAATGCCGGGGGCTGGTTATTCCTGGGTTGACGGCTACTGGAACTTCACCCGCGGGCGATATGTCTGGGTAGGTGGCTATTGGACGCTTCCGCCGTACGTTGGAGTATCTTGGGTGGCCCCGCGCTACGCCGGTGGACGGTTCTTCCTTGGCTTCTGGGGTAGGGGTGGATCTGGTTATAGCGGCCGCAACGATTACCGCTATGGCAATATCTATCGTGGTGACAATTATGGCTATCAGGGACGGCCTATCTACAGCGCTCCGGTTCACAGTGGCGCTTGGTTCCGCAATGGTGGAGCAGTCCGCGATTACCGTGGGTGGCAGGGGCGTGAGCATTATGGCTTCCGCCGCTAATTAGTGCAATCTGTTTGGGGAATCGCCCGTGTGGCTCAACACCTCGCGGGCGGTTCTATTTTCGAAGTGTTAGTTGTCCGACGGCTTCTCCGGCGAATCGATCACCAGGACTTGCGCTGGAATCTATTGCGCTGGCGCATGCTGTGGAAGGCGGTGCGCGTGGGAATGTGCCTGCTTAAGCTTTCGCCTACTTTCGCGAATGGCCGCTGGCCTGCTGGGTGCTCAACAGATCCTGCAACCGCGCCGCCACTTCGCGATGGCTGTCGATGACGTTGTTTTGTTCCTTCGGGTCATCCTTTAAATTGTAGAGTTGTTGCGTCATCTGCTCGGCCCGGGCTTTGGGAACGCGTTCGGCCGGTTTGGCCGCTTTGCCTTCCACATATTTCCACTGGCCCTGGCGCAGCGCGAAGATGCCGTCGGCACTGTGGCTCACCATCGACTCGCGAATTGGTGCGCTCAGTTTTTTCCCAAGAAACGACGGCAGGACGTTGTGGCTATCTTCCGCCGTGCCTTCGGCTGCCGGCAATGGCTTGTTCACCACTGCGGCAACGGTTGCGAGCATGTCGACCAAGTTTATCGTCTCGTCGCAGGTGGTACCAGCCGGAGATTTGCCCGGCCAGCGCAGCAGAAACGGAACGCGGAATCCACCTTGATAAATGCCGTGCTTGCCGCCTCGCCAGTCGCCGTTGACGTGGAGCCCGGCGCGATAGGCCACCGCCTCTGTCCGGTCTCCGGTGGTCATGAAAACGCCGCCGTTATCGCTGGTGAAGATCAGCAATGTATCCTGGGCGAGTTTGTGCTGGTCTAGAGTCTTCAATACCCGGCCCACCGAATAATCGAGATCGTGCACCCAATCCCCATAGGGTCCTGCTGCGCTGCTCCCTTTCGAGCGCGCTGACGGCGTCACGGGTTCATGCACTGCGACTGGCGTGAAAAACAGAAAGAACGGTTTGCGCGCACTCTGCTTGCCGATCCAATCCACGGCATGGCCGGTGAGCACGTCCATCACCTGATCGTCCACTCGCTGTGGCGCGTCAATGCCTATCCATTCGCGGCCGTATGGCGACTTGCCGAACGGCTTCACGTCCTTCGACCGAAGTCCCTGGACACTGTGGTTTTCCACGAACACACCGGAGGCGTCACCGTGATTTTGTGGGACGCCGAAGTGGTAATCGAAGCCGATCTCGAGCGGCCCGGGTTTGAGTTCGGCGGTGAAGTCGGCCTTACCCGTGCCGTATCCGAGGTGCCATTTGCCGATCGCCGCAGTGTTGTAGCCCTCGCTTTTGAGGAGCGACGCCATGGTGAGCCGGGTGGTTTCGATATGGAGCGGCGCGGTCGTTGCCAGCACCTCGTACTTCAACGACGTCCGCCAGCAGTAGCGGCCGGTCATCAGTGCATAACGCGAGGGACTGCAAACCGAGGAAGGTGTGTTGGCATCGGTGAAGCGCACGCCTTCCTTTGCGATGCGGTCCAGGTTCGGGGTGCGGATAAGCTTGGGGTCGGCGCCATTGCAGTTGAGGCTGCCGAAGCCGAAATCGTCGGCAAGGATGACGACAATATTCGGCTTGTCCGCCGTGGCCGCCGGCAGCGGGAGCGCGGTGCTGGTTGCTGCGGCGACGCCGCTTCGCAGAAAGTTTCGACGGTTAATGGGCATGTGAGTTGCTTCTCAATCTTAGAATGAAAGCCGCGCTACCAACTGCACGGTACGGGCCGATTAGTTACCGGACGGACAGGGTAAACTAGGAGTAGACCGCCTGTCTGATTTCTTAAGCGCTAAAGGATCAAAATGAAAAAAGTACTGTCTCTGTTCGTTTTCGCCGCACTGGGTGCAATGGCTGCCGATTTCAAAGGAACCATTGTAGACTCCAAATGCTCCACCAACAAGGCCATGGTAGATAATGCCGATTGTGCAGCCCGTTGCATCAAGCGCGGCGACTCCGCCGTTCTTGTCACCCCTGAAGGCACCATCTACAAGCTCACCGACCAGAAAATGGTTGTCGAACACGCTGGCCACAAAGTGACCATCACCGGTAAGCTTGATGGCGAAACCATCACCGTTGAAAAAGTAACCATGTAATTGGACCCGGGCCGGAGCATCCTCCGGCCCACTTCACTAATTCTCGATCGGCGTCTGGTCGATCCGGTCGATCACAATCATCTCGCCCTGCGTCTTCTGCGCATCCAGCCGCAACCCCATTTGATCCCGAATCACCGTGAAAAGCGACGGCAGATCCCGCCCCGCTTTAACCTTCCCACCTTTGCCCGGCTTACTTGCATCTTCCAGCGGCGCCCACTTCAAACGCACACGATAAGCCCCTGGCACGCCGGTTTTATCGGTCACCGGCTTGCCCAGCTTCCGCGCCAGCACTTCTGCAAATTGGGGCATCGTCAACCGTGCTGCATCAATGCCGGTGCCCTTAGCCTTGTTCGCTTTCTTGAACGATAGATCCGCCGCCCCTTCAGCAGCCGCTTCAAGCTTCGCGCCATTCTTGGCCACCGTCAGCACGAACCCAGCCAGTTCTTTGGTTTGGCGATGCATCGTCAAATGAAACCGCTCCGCCAGTAAAGCCTGCAGCAACGGCCACATTTCCTCATCCCCGGCCACTGGAGCCTCAGTTTTCGCGACGATATCAAACCGTGTAGTCCCCAACCAGGCGGGTCCGGAAATGCGATACCCCGGCACACCATAGGCAGTCGCAATAATTGTTTTTAGAGGAAGATTGCGAATCGTCAGCGTACCCGGCGAAGTACTCAGCCCCGCGCCACCTTTAGAATGGCTCGGTCGTATGCTGGCAACTGCAAATGTGGTTTGGCCTGCGCAGTAGGCCGCTAAAAAGATACCCGCCGCTGCCAATTTCTTCAAATTCATTGAAAAAAATGCGCTTAGTGAATACTCATCGACAACGGATCAACAACCGGCTGCACCCGCACCTTGAGCACTGGCGAAGTGCGCACGGGCGTTCCATCGTCAATAAGAAATTTCATATTCCAACCGCGCCCGATCAGCCCGGCTTCAAAGCAAACTCCATTCATCGACGATCCCTTCAATTCCGCAGTCACCGGCGTTGGGCAAATGTCAGGATGGCCAGAGATGCGCATCGCGTCTCCTCCCAACCATTCGATCTGGTAATGACGGTTCTTGGTCTCAACATCGATCAAGGTGCCCGGCCCCAACTTTCTGCAATCCACGAACTCGGCGGATGTCATGGTTCAAGCCTCTCACATATTAGATACATTCTGCTGGCGATTGGTTACAAATTGGATGCATCATCGATTATTGAGTGCCGAAGCAGCAACCTTGCCCATTCCGCCTGCCCCTGGCATCGCGACGATTTCGGGATTTAAAGGCATGCCAATACGAATAATTATAAGTTAGGGTAACCGGCGAATCTTCAAATTCTGGAACATCACGTTTCCATCGTGAAACTGCAGCGCAATCGGCGAATTCCGCCGCTCATGCCTGGCCAACACTGGCGACGACCCTTTGCGCGAGCTCTTGCGAAAAGCCTCCTGCACCGCCGCCGAATCCAGCTCGATATCCACCACTTTCTTGCCATCCAACCAATGCTCAATATGCAGCCCGCGCGCCACAATCCGCCCCTGATGCCAAACATTCGCCTTCACCGGCCCACTCTTCGCTGCGGGCCAATATTCGTAAACCGCCGCTGTGGAATGCTTCAAATCTGAAAGCGCATCCGCATGCCCCTCATCATCGGCAATCTGATATTCCAGCGCCACCGGCTCAATGCGCCCTGGCCCTTCAGGATTCTGCATTAGTTTGCTGTTCACCCAATATCCCTGAAACCGGTACTTCACGCCCGAATTACACCCCGGCTCGCCATTCCATTCAAAGGAAAAATCAAAATCCCCAAACGACTCCTTAGTCAGCAGATAAACCTGCTTCCCTTTACCCGGAGTGGTCCGCAGCATCCCGTTTTCAGCGGCCCAACTTGGCAGCGGCGGATTGGCCTCGGTACTCCACATCCACCCCTCCAAATCCCGCCCGTTAAATAACGTGTGCGCCCCTGTTTGCGCCAGCGCAACGCCCGCCAGCAGCAGCGTCATCATCGAATGGGAAACTAGAAAAAAGGAAGGCATCGGGCAATCGTATCATCTTTATTTCTCCAAGTGATCGCTCTGTGTTTTAGGGGGGGCTGGTCTGCACAATGGAACACCCAATTTGTCCGCTGCCTTACGACAATACCGCAACTGCTAGGTCCGACGAGTCAAATGACTTGGCCGCCATATGTGAACAACTCGAACGTGAGAATCAGCTGCTTAGGTCTGTTCTGATCGCACGGCATCGCATTCCCAATCACCTCTCCCGTCTCACCCAAGGCACCCAAGGAATCTCCTCCCGCGCCATTGACCCTGAAGACAGGACAAAAGATCGCCCTCTTTCGATCATTATTTCGAGTGCTTGAGGACGTGTATGCGCGGTGCTGGGAAAGTCCCGGCGGTCGCACCGGCGGCTCGTAGATGAAGAGCTTTCAGCATCAATGGGGCTTGCAACCCGATGATCGCGCCGCTCCCAAAATTGCGGAACTGAAAACGGAGCTTCAGCGGCTTGAAGACGAATGCGCCTAGAAGAAGCTGATTGTGATCAAGGCAGTGCGACGATAGAACGATCATCGTTAAAGCTCAGGAAAGAAACATCAATTCTGTCCTGAAAGGCACTTGGCCTCTGCGTACGGCTCGATGGTCATCGATAGCGCGGTCACGAAAGGTATGAGTTCCCGGTACATTTCCTCGCGCTGGCCCGGCGAGAAATCGTCAAACGGGTTGAAAGTTTGTGGGCACCATCGAAAAGTCGTTCCCTGTGGGAAATGCTTTAGCTTATCTTTCAAGGCTTCGAACGTCGATGTCTGGTATCCGTTAACTCGAAAGGCGGCGGGATACATTCCTCCGCCATTTGATACGTCAATCGTTCTCACAGTGGATACGGGCGCTTGAGCCCACTGTTTCCGGCACTGCTCATCTATACATAGATTGCTAAGGCGATGCCAACGGGGTTCGTCCATGACCCACGCTTTTGCTGAAGGAATTCCACCAAACAACGCAGGCCCTAGCAGACTTTCTTGATTTGGCAGGCCTCCAGTAATCGGGTGAACATCAAATTCCAAGGTTCTCCCCCGCCACTGTTCACTCCATTTTTCGAGTCGCTTCCACAAAAATGGTTCCACCGACGGACCGCCGTTGGTGCTCAGGGCGTACACAGCGGAAGCGACAGTCTCCGGATCTGGATCATCTAACGAAACGATGGCCTGAGTTTCAAGAACAGGCTTCCAAATAATCTGCCCAACTTGGCGGAGCAAGGAGTGATGACAACCGCGTTTTTCGCGATCAGCGAGGGCGCGTCTCAAAAGCTCACCCGCCGATCCCTTGCCCGAAGGCGGCAGCGTTCGAACGAAATACGTGATGAACGAGACCTCTTCAAGACATGGCCAGGACTGTGCCAAGTAGCGTTCGCGCATCTGAATGGCAAGCTTTTCAGTGGCGAACCGGCCGATCAATGGCAAAGCGCCAAGCTCGCCGGTCCGCAGCCATCGGGAGAACGTCGTATCGGCTTCCGGCATTTCCTGCGACTTGATTTCTCGGGCCGCAAACCCCGCAAAGCGAGTACTTCCGCTCGTGATATCTTTGGCAACAATGCGAAAAGCCTCTTGCGGCGAGAGTTCGTAAAGGCGGCGCAGCGCAGTTACTTCGATTCCGCTCTCTGCTCCCCACGCTTGAAGTCTCATTGCGTCCTTTGGCAGATCCTTAGGTGCAGCCCGACTCGATCACAGATCGCAAGACAGAGATCATCGCCGGACCGCGCACCAGATCCCACTTCTTTCCCAGCAACTCGAACTGTTGCTGGGCGGGGAAATTTGGGAATTGTGCAATTAATTCCTCGCTGGACAATCCATAGTCATCTGGGGGCACCAGTAGCGCGGTCTTCGCTTCAACTGGAGCAATAGCAGCAATCGCCTCACCAGAAGTTTTGCGTGCCGCTTGCTCCTTTGTAGCGGCAACCGGAATCAGCCGAATGGCTTCAGCGTGAACAAGTTCTGTGAATCGCTTATGCCTCGTTTCGCCTTCGGCCCAAAACTTTTGCATGTCCGTGCCCTCGGCAATCTGCCAGGCAAACATCGGTAGTGGCTTGGGCGCTTCTTTCTGCAGGAACGTGAAGAGTGCTCGCAAGCGGATGTCCCACTCTGTGATTGCAGCAGTCGGGGCCGCGAGGTAACGGTCAAAGGCCGCGATGGCCTGCCCACGGTCCCGAGCCCCGATCAAGAGCAATGTGTCCGGGCGGTTGCTCAGCTTGTAAGCATCCTGGAAGGCCAGTTCGACTGCTGCCGGGGTAGCCAGATACCGCAAATCTTGCCGGGCTGAACGCAACTCGTCTTCAAGCTGGTTGACGGGAATGGGCGGCCCACCGGGTTTCGGAAATTCTGGCTCGGGCTGGACAAGCACCGATTCGATTTCTCTGAGTTTGGATTCCGTCCACGCAGGATCGTCCGGCAATATTCTCACTTCGAGCAAATTAGAGACTGCGGCAAACTGAATTGTCTTTCGGTCACTTTCCCCGGCGCTGAGATCTAGAGCGGTGCGTTCGCGGCTTAAACGATGTGATTTTAGATAGACTCGATAAGTTCCGGCTCGATCAAAACGAAACCAATCGTTGAGGTTCAATTCGATTCTGTAAGGCTTCGTATCGAGCACCGGATTGCCGCGCAACCCTCCGACAATACCACCGAGCACCCCAGTAGCGAAATAGTCGACGTATGGATCGGCTACATCGTCGCGGTCCAGAACAAACTCTTCGGTGGGTAGCCGTCCACTTCGGTCGTAGGTTGCGCCATTGAGTTTGTACTTATCAGGTGAATCACTCCAAAATTCGAGAGTCAATGGAATCCGCTCACCGCGATGAAATTTCCGCGCGCCGGCCGTAGTTCCGAGGCGAAAGTGCAGATCGCTGGGGTTGGCGGAAAGATCGCGCTGATGCCGACTTTCGAAGGACTGCGCATATGTTGAGGGAGCAACAATTAGTAGGGACAATAATCCAAAACCGACAAGCCGAACTGACGACATTTTGCCCTCCTGTGTCTGACAGCGCGATTGCCGTTTTCATGTCAGCGGCAACGGCAACGAAGAAGAACGGTGTTCCCTACCTTGACTGTATAGACACCTGAAGGCGATGAATGTTCCCAAGCTTGGGTAGCGCACGAAGGGGCCCAGTGCGCCCTTGGAAGAAACGCGTTTAGAAAAAGCCGATTAGAAGGGCTAGAGTTTTGGGTCGTTTTGCGAGGTCCCCTCAACTCTCTATTTCGGCTACTCAGCGCTACCAAATGAGCTACTCAAAACAGTTCGAGCGACCTTTGCGGGTCGCTCTTTGCTTTAAACTTATGGATTTTGTTTTTGGTGCGGATGAGAGGACTTGAACCTCCACTCCCTTGCGAGAACTAGAACCTGAATCTAGCGCGTCTGCCAGTTCCGCCACATCCGCACGACGTGGTAACAGTGTTTATTGTTGCAGTCCAGCTACTGTTTGTCAATCTAAACTGCCGCGGCAATAAAACACTTTCCCTACAATTTGTTCTTTTCCAGTAACGCCTGCTTTTGAGCCTTGCTGCGCAGTTCCAACACCAGATTCATTACCAGCGTTTCGATCTGATCTCGCACTTGGCGAAACACTCCCTCGGCCCCGCCCATCGGGTCCGCTACCACCCAAGTCCGTACCATCGGCTGAAACTTTTTCGGCAAAACTTGTCCACTCATGTTCACAACCAAATCAAAAGTGGCGCGATTATAAAGTTCCAAACCCTTAGGGAATTGGGCGTCTATCGGCAAATTCTTTTCAAGCATTACTTTGCGGGTCAGTGACGGCACACTGATTGTAGGCATCAGCCCGGCACTGGCGGCTTCTAGAACATCAG
>JBBRJC010000082.1:0-10027 GCA_038220135.1 Bryobacterales bacterium
CCCAGGGCCGGCTGCCATGGTGAGCGTTTCGCCGGATATGCGATCGATGCGTTTGATGCTATAAATATTGCCATTTGGATCCTTGCTGTATTCAAAAGTTCCGCCGGGAGTGGTATCCATGCTGTAGTAAATTTGCTTGCCATCTGATGAAAATGCCGGTTCGCCCAAATCCTTTTCATCATTCGCTTTTTTCGTGATCTGCAACCCCTCGCCACCGCTAGTGTGATAGATCCAGATTTCTCCAGCGCCCAGAGACCGGCGCGCCGTAAAGTGTTTGCGCGCGGCAATCCATTGTCCGTCGGGGCTCCAAACAGGACTGTTCAGCAGCTTAAACGTTTCTTTGGTAACTTGTTTTGGAATCGATCCATCGCGATTCATGATCCAGATGTTGTCGCCCCCGGCACGGTCGGAAGTGAAGACAATCTGCTTGCCATCGGGGCTGTAGCGCGGCTGCATATCCCAGGCCATGCCGGACGCAATTGCTTTGGCTTTTCCACCTGTAAAAGGTATTACATAAATGTCGCCAAGCAGATCGAAAACAATCTCCTCACCCTGCGGACTGACATCCACGCTCATCCATGTGCCGGTTGTGGTCCGGATCGGAACCTCTTCGGTTGGGCCCGGCGGATTGTTCACATCCCACTTCGGAGCCTCCTTCTTTTCCGGAACAGTTTGCGCCGCCAGCGGCAATGCCGCGGCCATTAAGATTATTAGTGCCCTCATAGATGTATCTCTTCATACTATCCTTGATCAAGAATGAAAATTCCAGATTCCTCACGCCCACTGCGCATCGGTATTGCAGGTTCCGGTTTTGCAGCAAACTTCCATTGCCAAAACTTTCAAGGCTCAGCCGTCCAATTGGTTGGCGTTACCTCTGCGCGAGCTGAAAAGCGTGAAGCTTTTGCCGCCCGGCATGCCATGAAGGCGTTCGATTCCGTGGATGCAATGCTGGGCGAAATTGACGTGCTTGATGTTTGCACGCCGCCCAGTTCCCACTCGGAATATATTCTTGCAGCAGCCAAAGCGGGCGTGCATCTTATTGTCGAAAAGCCGCTAACGGGCTTCTATGGCTCGCCGGAAACCAACGCCAAAACCTTTATGCTTGCCGCCGTTCAAGATGAATGCAAGCGCCTGCGCGACGCGGTGGGCGAGGCTGGGATCAATTTCGGCTACGCGGAAAATTTCATCTACGCTCCTTCCATTCAAAAAGAACGGGAGATTTTAACCAAGACCAAAGCGCAAATCCTACGCATGACCGGTGAAGAATCGCACAACGGCTCGCACTCACCGGTTTACGGCATTTGGAGTATTCAAGGCGGTGGCTCGCTGATTGCCAAAGGCTGTCATCCGCTGGGTGGCATTCTGTACTTGAAGCGCGTCGAGGGCCTTGCCCGCAACGGGAAGCCGATTCGTCCGGCAGCAGTCACCGCCCGCACCCATTGCATCACTCGCTTGCCCAATTACGAGGACCGTGGTTTTCTGCGGACAACCTATCAGGACACAGAAGACTATTCGATGATGCACATTGTTTTTGACGATGGCACCGTAGCCGACATGACCGCCTCGGAACTGGTGCTGGGCGGCATTTACGATTTCATTGAAGTGTTCGCCAACAACCATCGCACCCGTTGCCGTATTAGCCCGGTGAACGTGGTTGATCTCTACAGCCCCAGCCACAACGAATTCAAGGATCTGAGTTTGGTGGAAAAACTAACTACCAACGAGGGATGGATAAACGCGTCGCCCGAAGAGGGTTGGAGTTCCGGACAGGTACAAGAGCTTGCCGATTTTGTTGCGGCTATTCGAGCTGGCCGGCCGCCGCAGTGTGACCTGGATTTGGCGATTGATATTACCCTGACCTTGTACGCCGGTTATGTTTCAGCCGACGACAAGGGCAGGGAAGTGCAAGTGCCGCACTTATAGAAACTACTGACCCGGCTGGACTATATTAATCGTTACATTCGATAAGGTAACGATTGCCGTTCTATTACTGCCAGTCGTATTTGCTGACATTGTTATGTTCAAAATCCCCGATTGAGTGCCCGATGTTACACCACCAAGCTTGGCCCAATCTGCATTCGATTGCGCACGCCAGCGACAGGCGCCGCTGGTATTTACACGCAAGGAAAGCAGTCCACCGGATTTGTTGAGTTGGCTTGATATAGGTTGGATGCTCACCGCACCGGCGGCGAAGTTCGCAACAATGGCTGAGCTCTTGGTCATGGTTAGGTTAACTGTTGCCCCCGCTGTTGGCAGCAGGCCGCTCCAGCCGGTGAAACAGGCGCTGCCTAAAGCGGTTGCATCAACTTTGATCGCTGCTTGTGCGAGGTAGAAGCCGTCGTTACTGGCTGGCGACATTTTTACCGTGCCCAGTGCCGTGTTGTTCGTCGAGGCTTTCAATTGGAACTGTTGTTGAAATTGTGCAGTCAGCGTGGCGGGGGCTGTTGGAACCGTGTATGAATAAGCAGCCAGAACGTTGTTATTCCACTTCACATACTGATAGCGTGACCCGTCCATCCCAGGCTGAGTTAAATCAGTTGTAATCGTATGTACTGATGCCTGATTCCAAGAGTAAGTCATCGGCGTGCGTACGGAGGTGCCGTCAACTTTGATTGTAAGTCCAACCGGATTGCTTGTAATAGTGATGGCAGATTTGGCCACGGTGGTGACAGGAGGTGGTGGTGTTGTTCCCGGGGTAGGTGACCCTGTAGCATATAGTAATTTCACTCCTTCCACATCTTTATCGCTCAATGAATCACGCTGACCGATTGGAATTCCCGCCGGGATAGTTTCAATTGCAGGTAATCCGTTTTTTGAGAACGCCCAGGTTGGATAATGCATGATCGAAGCGTAATCATATGCGCCCAGATCAATGCCTGCCGTGCCTGCTTTGTCGAAATTGAAGAGCATTGTAGGGTCGATATTTGCGGATAGAATCTTGATGTAAGTATCGCGATCCGCGCGGGATTGTTCATGCCATAAACCGATTGCGTGGCCGATTTCATGAATCGCATTTCCCGTGCTGCAGTAAGCCCCAAGATTCACAGGCTGCGCCCCACTGATCATCCCCACATAAGAGTTGCAAGTTCCAGGTGTGCCAGGATCAGTGATGTTGATGTAATTGGTTTGCGTAGTGCGTGGAACAAGCTGCACATACCCGGCCAGCCTGGTGTTCCATTGCTTGATGGCATCGGTTGCGCGCACCGCGTTGGGAAAAGTTGATGCAATCACGTAGGGCACTACGCCGGATCCCCAGCGGTATTGCTTATAGGAGATTGCCACGGATTCCCGGACGTGATCGCGGCTTTCGCGATTGCCACGTTCCAGCAAATCGGTTGCACCCAGCATGATGTCACCCTCAAATATCGCTGTCCCGTCGATCACTTTATGAGTTAATGTTTGTCCCCGGTAAAGTGACGTTCGAACCTGTTCGACGGCATCGCCCAAGCTGATTGTTGGTGGCTGGGTTGTCTCCAAATGGTCGATAGCAATGATCTGCAGCTCGAATGGCAGTTCATCGAGATAGCCTTGCCCGATCTGCACTTCAATATAAGCTTCAGGCCCGCTCAATATGGCGCTAACAAATTCACCGGTGTTTGCTGGGCCTGCTCCCGTGAACGGCCCCTGCACTTGCCGAGTGCCGCTACCACTGTTGTTGTAAATGAAGATCTGCACGCCTTCAGAGGCATGGAAATTGGTGAATCGAAGTTGTAATCCCTCAACTTCGTCCTGCCGGATGCGGAACAAGAGGTATCGGTTCTGATCCTCTGTTTGAAAAACCGGAACATTCTCCGGTTCGTTCTTGGCGCGGAACCAATCCTGTGCGTCTACAAGATGTCCATCGTTCGGTCCGAATACGTCCTGGCATAGTGCAGCCAGTGAAAAAAGGCAAAGTAACAGTAAGGTTCGCATCATCGCTCCTTGGCGTGAAGGTTAATTGGTTTGTGACTCTAGCTTGCCACCCAAACGGAGGGAAGCAAATTCGCAGAATGTGCGGTTTTGAGGAGAAAAGTCGCGTACATCCACTGAGGCACCGAGCACTATCTCAGTCCTGGTTGGGGAAGTAGTCTCTGCTTCAAATGATGTTGTGCGGACCCATTACGGCCTCGCGGACGAATAAAGTTATTAAACCGGCGTTCCTCATTTCATCCTCTCGGCTACCGCCCAAGCAGCCTGCTGTTTAGCTTGCATTCATGACCGCCCAGCCATGTTTGCGATTTGGATTTCTATTCGGAACGCCGGGAGTGGTTGAACACCGCGCGGACTTTTTTGTTTAGGAAGTGCGTCGGCCGACGTTTGTCTTCTTGAGTCAAAAGTAGCAAATGCATTGAAGACGCTACCTCTTCGATTCTTGCAAACCGTGGGAAATAGGAGGAATATAAATTTTCACTTTCAGTGTTTCGAACTATTTGGATTATCGAGGCGTGTGGATTGGGTTTGTTTGTACGCGGGTGCGTGAGGGGGGGAATTGGCTTTGTTCTTGCGGTTCGCAGATGCAGAAGAGCCGGGACCGGGGGCATCTGGGGAGCGATCGCAGGAAAGTCAAAAGGCTTCATTGGTGTAGAAATGACGCAAGTTGACTTACCCGAGATGCGGAGATGACACCCCCATCCCGGATCTTCTGCTCCAACCATTTCAGCCATGTTGGCGCTGATTTGTAGGCCCAACTGCCGTTTCTAGGTTTAGAGATGAAGAGCGAGTTAAGGAGGAGCTCCAGAGATGACACCCCCGTCCCGGATCATTGTTCGTCCCGGATCTTTGGTACCCGTTGCGGAACTTTAGAAGATGAAGCTCAACCCGCCGCGGAATGTTTTCGGTGATTGCATCAGCAACAATGTACGGCCGTCGCCGGTGCTTACTGAAATATAGCCTTGGTTCAGCAGATTCCGAACCTCGGCCATCGCTTCCACACGCCCGTTCCACATTCCAAACGATGGAATTGGTTGGCGCATTTGGATATTGAATCCAGGGTCTGTGGAAACGCTTCCGGTCATGCTGCGGTGAATTGGCATCAGCGCTGAATAATCGGTGAACTGGTAGCTGGAAGTGATTCGTGTGCCTGCATACGGCACCGCAGCGCTCACACGGGCATACGCCCAGCTTCGGCGACCGTGACGCAGCGATTGGCGCAACTCGTTGACGTCGGCACTGCTTAGCTCTATCGCTTCGGTTTGCAAAGTGCCGCTGTTGCCGTAGCCGCCCGTGGCACTGATCCAATCGCCAAAGTGCTGCGTCCAACTGGCCATGTAGCCTTGCCGTGCCCAATGACCGATATTCACGATGGAACTATTACTGAACAGGTCTGGCAGAATGTCGGAGCTTTGCAAAATTGAGGTATTCCCGCTGGCCATGAATGCGCCATTGGAAACCCGTTCATGCCATGCTGAAGCAACCAGTTCACTTTTGCCGAATTTGCGTTGAAACCCGACTTCCAGATTTTCCGAGCGTTGGATTTGCGCCCGCCCATTGCGCGCAGAAATTCTTGGAAATGCGCTTAAGGCTGAAACGTCTTTCGACATTTCCTTTTCCGTGGATGCTTCCGGCCGCGCCGGGGAACCTGTATAAATCTCTTCGGGAGGAAGGCCAGAGCTGTAGGCAAACTGCAGCGAGTCGTTGTTATCGATGGCTATGCTTAAACGTGCATAGGGACTAAAATAATTCAACCGTTCCAGGTAGCTTACCGATTCCAGCGCCGCGCCGTACAGCAGTTCAACGCTATCGGTCAATTTCGCCCGATCGGTAAAGCTGGCTGACATGGTACGCAGCGCCGGAGTCTCGCGTCCCGACAGTACGCCAATTCCGGCATGAGAAGGAAGAAACACCTGGCGCATGGTTAGCTGAAGTTCTGGCGACGGCCATCCCAAGCCATTGACCGAGCTTGTTGGTGTTCGGCTATACCTGGTCCGGAAGCCCGCTGCCGGGGTCCCCAGTTTTGAGGCGTAACCCACATTGCCGCTAAATTGCAGATGCGTGGTGCCTAGTAGCGACGTTGCCAAGGCGAATGCCGTGCCTAAATCCGGCTGGCTTGAACCAGCAGTAACCTCGCCAGCGGAAAGTTTTAGAAGTCCCTTGGTCTGGCTGAAGACGCTGGTTTTGCGTTCATCGGCAGGTTTTCCCATCCAATCTGGCAACAAGCGCAATGCCGGGCGGGAAGACATGGAACTGCGCAAGACCCATTTCCAATCGTCACTCATCAGCGACGTTGGGGCCTGGGCGTTGTAGATTAATTCGATTGTGCTGATGGCACTGGCCAATTGGATAGCCAGGAAAGTACGATTGCCGGCTTGTACTTCCACATTCTGCCGGAATGCTGGCATGAAAGAGGAAAGGCTTACCTTAAGGGAATAGTGATCGGTAATCAAACCGTCGAAACCGAAGGCACCTTTTTCGTTGGTTAGCGCTGTCTTCACCAGACGGTCGAACCGGTTGTATAGCAACACGGTGGCGCCCATTTGGTTAACGCCATTGGTTGCAGACACAACTCCCACGATTGTTCCAGCCGACTTGTCAAGGCCGGCGGCCAGAAGGGCAGGAGAATCTATCATCACTGCCATGCAAAAAAAGACAACACCTGTTCTTACTCGGTGCATGAACATTCCGTGCCGGCTCTCCGGCGGTAACCCCTACGTTACGTTGAACGTTGCCTGCGGGCTCAACGTTTGATTACGCAATTTATCCGTCACTTTCATCCGGAGCGTGTAGGAACCAGGCTCAAGCGACTTCAAAGGGAGCAGCTTTTCAATCGTTACTTCTGCCGAATTTGGCGACCCTGCCAGATCTTCAGTGAACTCAAAGATCTTAACATTGGTTCCCGTCTTTGTTACTTCGTATTCAATTGTACCGCTCGGCTTGTTTGTCCGCTCGTCCGGCTGGAAGTTGTAGAGCTTCATGTAGATGCCCATCTTTTCGTCGCGGCTGAACGTTTCCGACAAGCGCGGGCGCACTTTGGTTGATCCGATTACAAACTGGCCGGCACCAACCGAACGAGTTGGCACTTTCTCAATCATATCGGCCAAAATTACGCTGCTCATCCCAAGCACGTCGTCATCGAAGCGCGGTACGGTCAGCGCCATTTCGTAGTTGTTCATATTGCCGCCGTAGACATCTTTGACGACTACATTCAAGCGATACGTGCCTGGCGGCAAGGGAACCGACTTCTGATAAACCGATGCGCCTGCCGAAGCCTTCTCCAACATTTCGTTGGGGACTTCAACCGACACAACATCTTCAAACACGTTCACCACGCGCCGTGACATGGAAGTAATGCGGGCGTAGATGTTGACAGCGGCCTTGGCAATTCCTTCTTTGTTTTGGAATTGCAGATCCTTACGTTCCAACTGCAAAGTGATGTTGGTCTGGATCGAAGAACTGGTCATCTTCAGGAAGTCAGCCCGTACCTTAATTGGCAGCAGATTGAACTTAACGGTCGAATTGATGGAAGCTTCCAAATCCTTAAACTTTACCGGTGGTGGTTTTTGCAACATAGCGAACTGTTGCAGGCGCTCAAACTGGTTCATCTTCATCGATGTTGGCTGCGAACCAGTGCCGAGGCGTGTTCCGTCTGTACGGCTAAAGCGATCAGCCTTGTTAGAAAGGCCCATCTGCTCAAGCAGCGTCAAACCAGCGCCAGGAACCATCATCAGCGCATCTTTTTCCGAAGGATCCATCGTCATGCGGTATTCGCCGGTCATGGTTGGATCGACAAATTCGATTATAATGTCTGAGCCGATGCCTTCAATCCACCTGTAGCGCCACTTTTCAAACGGATAGGTGGAGGTTGTACCGCCGCCTTCTTCATAAGGACGTTCGTAGGTGCCGCCTGAAGGGTGGGATTCGTTTTCGTCTGGTGGTCCGAACGTAATGTAGATACGGCCGCGGTCAGTTTTCCAACCAGGGATACCTGAGGCATACCTTTCATTGGTGTAGGCAATGCGGCGATAGTGCTCTTCTTTGTACTCGTTTTCAGCGCTATCAGGCGAAGGATCGCGACGCAGCCAGAACTGTTCGATAAATTGTTCCCGTTCCTCGTCGGTATTGAGGCGACGGAATGCCGTTTTTTCTTCATCACTGATGATGTAGAGCACGTCTTCGTTCAGCCACTTCCGGTAAGGCCCCATCAACTCGTCACGCAACTTCTTTTCCCGCTTGGCCTTTTCCCTTTCAGAGAGAGGTTTAGCTACAGTTTCGCGATTCGTGTCTACGGTCTTCTTTTTTTTGTCAGCGGCCCAGGCACTACCCGTCAGCAGCGACAGGCTGACAAACCCGGATACGGCGATTTTCTTGAATGAAAAAGTCATCAGCATCCCTGTAAAAGCATCTTCACACTGTGCCCGTTCTTCACGGTTCTTACAGATGGAAGCATACTATTAGCTATTTCGATTCTAAGGGTTTAACGGCAAGCCGTCAAGGCAGGTTTCGTAAATTTGGCGCGCCAGATTATGCCGAAATGGTGAACGTCGCCTGAGGGTGCAACGTTTGGTTCCGCAATTTGTCGACCACATTCATTCGCAGCGTATATTGGCCGGGCTGTAGCGAATGGATCGGCACAAGTTTTTCAATGGTAATTTCGGCTGAATTTGAATAGGCGGCAAGGTCTTGTGAGGCTTGGTAAACCTTTGCATTGGTTGCAGAATTAACAACTTCAAATTCAATGCTTCCTACGGGCTTGTTTGTGACTGAATCTGGTTGCAGGTTGTAGAGCTTCATATAGACGCCCATTTTTTCGCCTGACACCCCCGTCCCAGATCTGTTGGATCAATGGAGTTCGGGAGATGACACCCCCGTCCCAGATTTAGATGAATGCAACTGATCCATCGGCCCTGAAGCTAGGGGCCCGTCGCCACGCCTTTGCCGGCATTGTTCGGAATGCCGCTTCGTTCAACTCCACCCCCCAGCCGGGTTTCGACGGCACTTCTACATATCCCTGTTTCACCATCAACGGCTCATTGATCAGATCTTTGTAAGGCGCCGTGTCTGGGGCGTGGTATTCCAGGATCAGAAAATTTGGTGTCGATGCAGCGAAGTGTACGTTGATGATCGTGGCTAGAGGGCTCATCGGATTGTGCGGAGCCACCATCATGTATTGTGCTTCGGCCATTGCTGCTATCTTTTTCAATTCCCAAACTCCACCGCAGAGGCAGATATCAGGCTGCACGATATCGAGCGCCTGCATGTTGATCAGGTCGCGGAATTCGTGACGAGTATAGTTTGCTTCCCCACTGGCGAGTGGAATGCTGACATGCTCTGAGAGCTTTTTCATTGCATCGGCATTTTCACATTTGATTGGCTCTTCCAGCCAGAACGGATAGTAAGGCTCAATCTCTTTAGCCACGCGAATTGCTCGCTGCACTTCAAAGAAGCGGGCGTGAATGTCGACGGCGATATCCACGTCGGGCCCAACCATTTCGCGAACCGCCTTCACGCGTTGGCCGGCTACGCGCGTCGCCATGTTGTAGGCCATCGCTCCATCGGCACCTTGATGGGGAGACATTTTCACAGCGGTGTAGCCGTATTTTTCCACCAGGCCTTTGGCACTATCGGCAAGAGCTTGTGGAGAATTTCCACCAATGCTTTGATAAACCCGCACCTTGTTGCGAACTTTGCCGCCAAGCAGCGCCCACACCGGCAGGCCTGCGGCCTTTCCCGCAATGTCCCACAGCGCGTGTTCGATTCCACTTACTGCGGCCATCACAATCAGCCCGCCAGGAAAGCGCGTTGTATTCACCATCAGGTCGTAAAGATACTGCACATTGCGCGGATCCTGTCCCACCAGCCACAGTTTGAAATCTTCAATCACTTTGATTGTGGCTTCGTCTGGTCCGCAGGAATAGGCTTCGCCGATGCCGTGAATTCCCTGATCTGTGTACACCTTCACGTAAAGCCAATTGCGGCTTCCAGCGCCTACCAGAAATGTTTTGATGTCAGTGATTTTTATGGCGGGCTTGGTGCCTTGGGGCGCTGCGGCCTGCATCATCGCCGTGGCGGATGCTTGTTGCAAAAAGTTTCTGCGTTCCATGTTGTTCTTTGT
>JBBRJC010000083.1:0-10010 GCA_038220135.1 Bryobacterales bacterium
CACTGTTTCGGTGATGACCGAACAGGCCGCAGCTTTCTATGACTATCACAAAAAACGCATGTTTGTGCTCGAGGGCCAGGATGACCAACTACAGCGCATCGCCTTGTTTCATGAACTGGCGCACGCGCTCGCCGATCAGCATTTTAATCTGGCCAAGTTCATTCTGAAGAGTAATACCGATGATGCCGCAACCGCTCGCGGCGCAGTCATGGAAGGGCAGGCTCAATGGTTGATGATGGAACACATGGCGAAGAAAAATGGCCAAAGTCTGCTCACATCAGACATGCTGCTTTCCATGGTCAGCGGCATGGGTGAATCTTCGTCGCAGTACCCTGAATTGGCGAAATCGCCCATGTATATTCGTGAATCGTTGCTGTTCCCATACACCGGCGGCATGCTGTTTCAAAACGCGGTGTTGAAGAAAATGGGAAATGATGGTTTCGCTGAGGTGTTTAAACGTGCCCCCGTTTCTACCCAGCAGATCATGCATCCCGACAAGTATTTCGACAAGGTTGTGCCGGCTGAACCAAAGCTCGAAAAGCTGGCCAATGGCAAGGAATATAAGAAGCTACTCGAAGGCGGTCTCGGTGAATTCGATATTACAATGTTGGTCAAACAGTACGCCAGCAAAGTGGATGCAGCACGCATCGCTCCACACTGGCGCGGAGGCCGCATCGCCGTATTTGAAAGTAAGAAGGATAAGCATCCCATGCTTCAGCATGTTGTGGAATTTGATTCGCCCGAATCGGCCCGCGAATATTTGGATGTTTACAGAATCATCATGAAGAAAAAGTCGGTAGAGCACAACGAACGGACAAGCGACGACGTCAACCACATTGTGGGCAGTACCCAGGCCGGAAAATTTGATCTACTCATTTCCGGCTCGATAGTTTCCAGTTTAGAAGGGATTCGGTAAGCTAGAACATATGAAACGAATATTGGCCGCACTGGCACTGGCCGCGATGACGGCGTTTCCAGCAGAACTTCCGCGCAAGTCACCGGAATATGTGATTGAGATGTTGGATGGCAAAGATCAGCTCTTAAGCAAATATCGGGGCAAGGTGTGTGTGGTTGAATTCTTCAATCCCTCCTGTTCTCATTGCCAGAACACTGCCAGAATTTTGACGAAGTTGAACCAGGAGTTGGGCGCAAAAGGCTTTCAACCAATTGCCATTGCCGCAGATCTTCAACATAAACCCGGCATCCCGCAATTCATCAGCCAGTTCGGCATCACCTTTCCAGTCGGCTTTACCAGCAGCGAAAAAGCCATTGCCTATTTGCAGCACTCCGTCATGGCTCCGTTCATGGTTCCCCAACTGGTATTCATTGACAAACAGGGCATGATTCGTGCTCAACACGTCGGCGGCGATGCTTTGTTTCAGGACGAAGAAAACAATATCCGCAAAAAAGTGCTTGAGTTGTTGGCCGCCCCACCACTCGCTGTATCGAAGAAAATGCCGGAGAAGAAGTAGCCATTCCAGGATCTGAATTATGAACAAAATATTGTTTAGCAGTGTCGTCGCCCTTTGCTTCGTAGCTACTTCTTTTGCAGCCGGTCCAGCCGTTCGAAAAGCACCGGATTTGATGATTCAGGCCGTGAACAGCAAAATTCCAACTTTGGCCAGTTATAAGGGAAAAGTTGTTGCCTTGGAATTTATTCTCACAACCTGTTCTCATTGCCAGCAAAGTTGCATCATCTTGAACAAACTGCATCGCGAATTCGGTGCGCAAGGCTTTACTCCAATCGCTGTGGCTATCAACGATAATGCGAATCTCTATATCGAAGATTTCGTTAAGAAATTTGGAATCACATTTCCCGTGGGTTGGCAAAGAAGCGAAACAGCCCTGTCGTTCCTTCAACATCCGGCAATGGAGCGGCTGATGATGCCGCAGATTGTTTTCATTGATCGTGAAGGCGTGATTCGTTCCCAATTTCCAGGCAGCGATAAGTTTTTTGAAGAAGCGCAGGAAGCCAACATGAGGGATCAAATTAAGACACTGCTTGGTTCTCCAACAGGCGCAGCGAAGAAAGCAGCCCCTGCAGCTGCGAAGAAGAAATAAGACTTGTTCCGCTACCTGATTCCCTTGTTGTGTGCAGGAGCGTTGCTTGGGCAAAGCTCCTTTTCTACAGGTACAGTACAGGTGCTTGTCTACGATCCAACCGGGTCAGCCATAGCTGATGCCGCTTTGATCATTCGTCACAAAGCATCCGGTGCCAATCGTTCAGGCCGTACCGATGGTCAAGGCGCTTTTACCTTTTCACAATTGCGCATCGGCGAATACTCGCTGCATGTGGAAAAGGAAGGCTTTTCTGGTGTCGATGCCAGTTCGGTTTCCGTCTCGCTTGGCCAGGTGGTGGTGCAACGTCTAAGTCTTCCATTGGCAACTGTCGCCGGCCGGTTGGAAGTTAACGAAAGCGTCGGTTCGGTGGAGATTGCAGCCACTTCTTCCAGCGCCGCTCTCGGCAGTGATCGTATTGAAGAGGCTCCGTCGAAAGGGCGTAACTATTTCAGCTTCGTTGCTCTCGCGCCAGGTGTCGTTCCCTCACCGCAGGCGGGGGCCCAAAAGAGCATGGCAGGCATTCGAAATCCGCTGGCCGATAGTGGCTTCAGTTTTTCCGGCATGCGCGGGCGCAACAACAGTATTAACATCGACGGCGTTGATAACCGCGACGAAACCACGGGCGGCAATCGTGTTGCAATCGGCCTTGAGATGGTGGAAGAATTTCGCGTCGGTGGCCTCTCTGTTGGTGCAGAGCTAGGCGGAGCCGCCGGTGGACTGGTGAATATGGTCACCAGATCGGGTACGAATTTATGGCATGGTGACGCCACTTTCTTTTACCAAAATGGTGCGATTGGCGCGCGGAAACCAGAGGTGCCAGCGGGCCAGCTCAATCGCCTGAACCGCTACCAGCCCGGTGTTTCCATCAATGGGCCGATCAAAAGGGATAAGACGTTCTTTTCAACAGCCCTCGAGGCCGAATGGGAAAGCGAACAGGAATGGTCGGAAACGCCACCCGATGCTGTTGCCCGGATTAAGTCGCTGTTAAACTCATCTACATTCGCTAAAGGAATCGTCAAAACGCCGTTGAGTGGCCTCTTCAACACTGCCACACGAGGAACCCAATTTTCGTTGAAGATGAATCATTTGAAAGACGAGCACAACACCTTTGCCGGGCGCTATGCCTATTCGCGCGGTCGCGTCTTAGGCGATGTCCAAGGTTCCGATAATTTCCTCGATCAGTCCTCAAATGGGAGCAGCCGGACAACCGATCACTCAGGCGTATTAAGCTGGCTGCGTGTGTTCAGCCCCTCGGTTGTAAACGATATTCGCGGACAGATCTCCCGCCGCGAACAATCACTTCGGCCCAATGCCTACGGGCCTTTGTATGAGGTGCCCGGCGTAATCAGCATCGGCCAAGGCGCACGTTTGTATGCCGATCGGACCGAGAATCATTTCGAGCTTGTTGAGAATTTAAATCTGGTGTTCGGCAAGCATCGATTAAGTCTAGGCCTGAGTGCGCAAACAATTCGTCTCAATGCCCGGATGGCCAATCGCGCCGCCGGTATTTTTGTATTTCCAACACTGAACGCGTTGCTCTCAGCGTCTCCCGATTTGTACATTCAGGCGTTCGGTAATCCAGCTGTAGAAATGAATACCGTGCCCGTCGGCATGTGGTTTCAAGATCGTATTCAGGTGCGAAGCGGCTTGCTGATTGAAGCTGGTGTACGTGTAGATAAGCAGTCGATGCCGTCCGGTTTTCCCGCTTCCCCCACCAATGTTTCACCCAGAGTTGGCTTGGCCTGGCAACCAGATCCCTCCCGCCAATTCGTGATTCGCGCCGGTGCCGGTTTGTTTTTCGACCGTTATCCCCTGGCGTACTTGAATGAAGCGGCATGGAAGAATGGCAGCAGTGGATTTGAACAATATGCCTTCGGTTCAGCCGCAACCCAAGTGTTCCGCCAACTGAACGCAGGAACCGCACTGGCCCCAATAACGGGGCTGGCAAACACAACCTACACCCCTTCCAGCTATTTCCCAAGTACCTATTCACGCAAAGTCGGCTTGGGTTTTGAATACGGCATCGACAAGGATACGAAGGTAACTGTGGAAGCAAGCCAGGTGCAAGGAGTACACCTGCCCCGGATGCGTAATATTAGTTCGACAACCGTGCCCTCGTTCCTTCTCGATCAAACCGCAAAATCGTCGTATCATGGAGCCTCTTTCTCGGTGAACCACAGAATGAGAAATGAGCTTGCCTTCCTGGCTAGCTACGATTTGGGTGGTGTGCATGATGATGGCTCAGATTTCGATGAGCAGGCGCAAGACCCTCGAAATATTCGTGCTGACTGGGCGAAGTCGCGCATTTATCAACTGCACCGCGTAGCTGCCAGTGCGTTGTTTGAGATCCCCAACGACGGTATTCCTTACGTTCCAGTCTGGCTTCGCGAATCTCTGGAACGGATCACGATTGCCCCGATCTTCACCTTCATGAGTGGCCGTCCGGTGAACTCGTTGCTGACGTTTGATGCCTATCGGACCGGCGCATATCCACTGTCAGCACGGCCCGCGGGCGTCGGCCGTAACCCATCATTTAGCCCGGCCACCACCAGTTTCGATATACGGGTCATGAAAACTTTTATGACGCATCACGACCGGGCAAAATTGCAATTCGGAGTGGAGGCGTTCAATCTGCTGAACCATTCCAATATTGTGTCAGTAAGCCCATACAGCAATGATGGAGTGAAGGCATTAACCAGCTACCGGGGAGCGGTAGAATCAGCCAACCGGCGTCAGTTTCAAATGCTCGTGCAGTGGGAATATTAGTTTTGCGCAGGCATAGGAATGTCAGCTAAACTGGAGTTGTAGAGCCTGCAATGTGCGCCCGTAGCTCAGATGGATAGAGCGTTTGCCTCCGAAGCAAAAGGCCGGTTGTTCGAGTCAACTCGGGCGCACCACTTCTTAAATTCCCTTAGACTTTGCTGAAAATCGAACTGCTCAGCGTGCCAGTGCTATCGGCGAATCCTTCTTCTGCCACACCCAGTGACCGTAAAATGCTGAGGTGAACGTTAGACATCCGCGTTTCGCCATTGCGCCAGTAGGTGCCGTGTTTCAACCCCATGTTTGCGCCACCGGCAATCAGCGTCGGCAAATTAACCGAAGTGTGCGTTGTGCTGGCACCGCTTCCAAATAACACGATCGTGTTGTCGAGCACCGTCCCGCTGCGATCCTTGTAGCCGCTCATTTTTTCGAGGAAATGTGCAATTTGATTGCTCAGGAACAAGTCGTATTTGGCAAATTGGAGCTGCCCTTCTTTATCGGTCGCATGTGACAAATTGTGGTGCGTTTTTGAAAGGCCGAGCTTCAGCGGAAACGTATCGCTGATGCCCATGCCATCTTCGCGATTCAACATGAACGTAATCGAACGAGTAATGTCGGCATCAAACGCCAGTGCGATCAGGTCGAACATGTTCCGGTAGTATTCAGCCGGCTCGCCTTCAGACGTCGCATCCAGATTCAGGTGCGAGTAGTCCTGCTTCTTCAGCGGAATGTCGATCCAACGCTCGGACGCAATCAGTCGCGATTCCACTTCGTTTAACGAAGTCAGATATTGGTCCATCCGCTCACGATCACTTTTGCCAAGTTGCTTGTCCAGCGAGCGGGCACTATCGGCCACCGCGTCAACCAGCTTAATGCGCCGCTGCAGCTTTTCATGCTCCGATTTCAGCGAGGAACGATCACCCTTAAACAGGCGGTCGAAAATGTGTCGGGGGCTGTTTTCCGCAGGAATCGGACGTCCTTCCAGATTGTAGGAAATCGTACCCGTGCGCGACAGAAAACCGGTCCCGGCATCGATCGACAACACCAGCGATGGCTGACGGCAATATTGTTTTGTGTGCAGGCCAATCACTTGATCAAGCCCTGCCGTGTTATATGTGCCCGGCTTCGGGTTATGCAGCGGAGCTCCGGTAAGCCACATGTCGGAGCAAGTATGCGGGTCAGCCTTTGGGCCGCTTGGGTGGTACAGTCCGCCCATGAAACTCAATTGTTTCCGGAATGGGCTGAGCGGCTCGGTGGACTTGCCGAATACAAATTCGCCCTTGTTTTCGCCACGTGGAAACCAACTCCACTCGTTGATGTCGTGCTCGGTTTTCGGAAGCGACATGCCATTGGCTGTGTAGATTGCGCAGAAACGGCGAGGTAGCTGAGCTGTTGCTTCGGCGCCCATGATGTCGAGAACTGGCAATGCCAGAGCCATTCCGCGTACGCCATTCAGGAAAGCACGCCGGTCGATTTTTAGAGAAGTGGTCATCGGGTCTCCATCTGCATTTTACTATTTTTCGAGGAACAATTTACTGCCCGCCACATACCGGAACATATCCTTCATCCGGTAGCCGTTGGCCTTCAATTTTAATCCGTCTTGCTTCAGGAAATGAAGCTCGCCATAAGTGAGGCTGCGGCCAGCTCCGTAAGTGGCCAAATGCTTCATAAAACTGTAAGCCACCTGGTCGATGCGATCCTCGGCAAGATAGCGTTTCAGATCGTTCACCCCAGACACTTCCGTCTTATCGGGCAACGTGGATCGGGCATCGGTGTGCTGCGCCTTCAGCCTTCCACCTGCGTCAAACTCCTCCAGGGCCACACCCCAGGGATCAATTTTCGCATGACATTGCTGGCACCCGGGTTGATTGCGGTGCTGCTCAATTCGTTGACGCAGCGTCATCTTTTCAGTTGTATCTTCTTTGAGCACTGGTACATTTGGTGGCGGTGGATCTGGTGGTTCAGCGATGATCTTGCGTGCCAGCCATGCTCCGCGTTTTACCGGATTCGATTCCCGTCCATCGGACAAACCGGCCATAAGCGCTGCCTGCGTCAAGACCCCACCCAACTCGCGCCGGCCATGCAGGATGGGCACAAACTGGAAGCCGGTTTCTGACTTCTCGGCCATATCGTAGTAGCTGGCCACAACTTCATTGGCCATCATGAAATCGGAAGAAATCAAATTCTTCACAGGCAGATTATTCTTGATCAGGTATTGAAGAAACTGAACCGGTTCCTGGCGCAGTTGAGTGCGTGTATCGCGGGTCAGTTTAGGATACCGTTTGCGGTCCGGTTCAAGAACACTGAACTTATCCAGACTCAACCATTGTGATGCGAATTGGTCAATGAACTGCGAGAAACGTGGGTTATCAATCATCCGGTTGACTTCGGAACCTAACTGCTTTTGCAGCGTGCCGCTTGCCGCCAGTTTGAGCGTTGTGCGATCCGGCGGGCCGTTCCACAGAAAGTAAGAAAGCTTTGAAGCCAATTCGTAACTTTCGAGTTGCTCGGCTGCAGGAGTATGGCTATTCTCGATCAGGAACAGGAACTGCGGCGAGGTCAAAATAACCTGCAACGTGTCCTTCACGCTTTGCTGAAAGTTGCCTCCGTTCTCGAATGACTTTTTGTAAACTGCCACAAGCGATGACTCTTCGTCGCTTGTGATGGGACGGCGGTAGGCGCGAGTTGCAAAGTTTCGGATAATCTCTCGGGCATATGCCGGCAGGTCATCCTTGCGATCAAAATCTACAAAGATGTTCTTGTGCGATTGTGGCGGCCATGTTTCATAAAACGGCCCCTCGAATTCCACCGACTTGATGACCAATCGGGGCATGTCACGGCCGTCGGTATACTCACTGCGAACTCCGATTTCGCGAACGCCAGCCAGATAATTGACATTGTCTTTTTCAACATCAGGACTGGGGAAATTGCGGATCGCCCCTTCAAATACGTAGCGTGAAGGTTTGATGCTGGCCACCGGTTGAGCTGGACCCACCGGGGCAAAGGTGCTGCCGCAATCGCGGCGCAATCCCAGGTGAACACCCACTCGCGGGGCTCGTTTTTCAAACGCGGCAAAGTTCCGCGCAACAGCGTGTGTTGCAGGCAATGGCGTCAAAATGATCTTTTCCAATGGAGTCATGCCGGTGTGCAGGGCGCTGAGTTGCACTGGCCCGGCCTCCAATCTGACGGCAAGAAATGCCCGCTGTTGTAGGGTGTCTGAAAACTGCCGATCACCCAATTTCAAGGTTACAGTTTGCGGTTTTTCACCGGGCGGCGATTTCACGAACTTTCGCCCGGGTTCAACTAATCCCTGAATTTCTCCTTCGCCCAGTGCACGCCGGTAGAAACGTACTTCATCCAGTTCGCCTCGGAAATATTGAGCATCGCCGATGCGCCCAAGCAGTAGATCCATTTTCGGATTGTCCAGGTTCTCTGCATCGATCTCACCTTTCGCGACGGGATAGCCGTTTACATAGAGCCTGGTTTCGTTCTTTCCGCGCCGCACAACCGCTGCCACGTGCTGCCAGCGATTGGCCTGAAGCACTCCACGGGGAGAAGCTACCGAACCGCTCGATTGATTGTCTGGCCCGGCTGTTTCAAACCGCAACGTGCCTCTATCAGCCATTTCTAAATACCAGCCATGTCTACCTTGGGCACCGCGTCCGAGAATGGCTCCACGTCGAAACTGACGCGGCTGAATCCAGGCAGAAACTGTGAAGTCGCCGTCCGCAACGTTCAGCGCATCGGTCTGTGGGATCACTACAGAATCGCCATCGGCACCAAGCGACACTGCTTTGCCAAACGGGGAATCGACAAACTTTGCTTTGCCCTCCAAGCGTCCGGCCACTTCGCCGTCCAATGGCCAAGATCCGGCCAACCCCTCGGCTAAGCGGGAGGTGTCCATCGCCGCCAGTGGTGCCAGTTCAGTTGCCACATGCACATCAACCTGATAGACACCCGCTTTCTTGACCATCACGGTTTGTGGCGCTTTCGGGGAGTGCACGATAATCGCTTCGGCACCGTCGGCTGGTTGCGAAGGTGCACCCTGATCGAGCAACAGGGCATCGTTATATTTCGCCGCAGTTACGGTAACTCGAAAACGGCCGTTGTCGGGCAATTCGCGCAGCGAAATCTTAAAATTCGCTTTAGGGCCATAGGTCCCGTCGCTTCCAAATAATTCATCGCTTGGAATCGAGGGCCGCAGCAACAACCCTTCGGGAACGGTTCCATAAGGCGCACCTTTGGGATAGCCGCCGCTGCCGCGCATGTCTGCAAATACGGCGTGATAAATACTGTCGTACTCTCTCCAGCCGCGAACTGTATCGTTGCCCTGATAGCCTTCGATGAACCGGTATTTGGTGCGCATGAAGAACGGCTCGAAGGGGAACTGCTTTTTGGCGGTCAGTTGTGTAACTAGCACGTCCTTGTTTTCGAGCAACAGGCTGCCAGCACCGAGGATTAATTTCTCGGTGATCGGTTTCGGATTAATTGATGCTCCGAGGTCCATCCGGAAGTTCTGAATGGAGGGCTTCGATTTCGGATCGACGATGGAGCGATTCAGTGCCACTTCGGCAATTTCAAAGTAACCTTCAATCAGCATTGGAGAGAGCTGCAGCGTTTCTTTGTTATTCACAAAGCCATCGCTGGAGACTGCATCGGGAGGGATCGCCACGGTTAGATCATCTTCCAATTGCAGCAATTCGCGAAGTGTGTTTTTATACTGCGCAACGGTTAGCCGGCGTACTAAGCCGTTGTTCGGCGTTGGGCGCAAACGCGCCGTTTCGAGCGAATTTGTGATCCACGCCACCATCCGTTGACGCTCCGCACTAGTGGGTTGCGGCTGCCCCTTTGGAGGCATGCTACCTTCGTCAATGCGCTTGCGGATGCCTTCCCACAATTGCAGGTGGCGGTCTTCGAGAGCGGCATCAAGTTGGTCAACGCGCACACCAGACATTGATGTATCGACGTTGTGGCAACGCATGCAATTCTGCTTCAGGAACGGCTTTACCAATTGATCGAACGATGGGTCTGGTGCCAGCGCTGCGGCTTCGGCCACCCTGAAGCGACTGGTCCAGGCGATGGCTAAACCACAAATTAGAATTGCCCCATAAATAGCTTGCAGCCGAAACCAAAAGTACTTTGAAGTTGTATTGTTACTCACGCCAAAATTCCCTTCACCACGCTGGCCG
>JBBRJC010000084.1:0-10001 GCA_038220135.1 Bryobacterales bacterium
CGATCACGGCAGCCGATGTGGAAAATTTCACGAAAGCGAATATTGTGTTTCGCGATCAAATTTGGACCAAGGCCGGCGCGTACATCATCAAGGAGCACAAGCCTGATCTGCTGTTGTTCCACCTGCTGTCTCTCGATTCCGGCCATCATCAATACGGACCCAATTCATTGGCAGGCCGCACGGCCATGGCGTTTCTTGATAGCTGCGTCGAAAAGCTGGTAAACGCTGTGCATGAAGCCGGCCTGGATGGTCGAACAACGTTCCTCATTGTTTCCGACCACGGTTTTAAGGCTTACAAGAATCAGATCAAACCGGCGGTGGCTCTGAAGGGTGCCGGTCTGGATACCAAAGTGTTTGTCCTGCCTGAGGGGGGTACAGCTTTCGTTTATATTGAGCCAGTAGAGGCGGCCGAATTGATCCCCAAAGTACGACAGGCCTTAGCCGGAGTGGAAGGGATTCAAGGCATTTACGGAGCTGACGATTATGCAGCGCTCGGTCTTCCCCGCCCCGAAAAGGATCCACAATTTGGACAGTTGCTGCTGGCGGCCAAGGACGGTTACTCATTTTCCGGCGCAACGGGCGGGCCCGTCACTGCTGCAGTTCCCCAAGTTGGAGGGAGCCACGGGTATTTGGCCAGCGAGCCTGACATGAATCCCATCTTCATTGCGAGCGGCTATGGTGTGCGGGCAGGCGGGAAATTGGGAGTAATTTCGAACCTGGACATTGCCCCAACCATCGCGCAGTTATTGGGAGTCACGCTGCCAACGGCGAAGGGCAAACCGATCCCGTTGCGCTAATGCTTTGCTAGATTTCCGAGGAACTGAGTGCAAAAAGACTCAGGGACAGAGTACGCTCCCGTCCCGGATCTTTGCTTGTCAATATTCTAGAATCTGGATATAATTCTACCTAGGTAGACACATTGGCACTCAGTATCAAACACCCCGAAGCCGATCTCCTGGTTAGGGAACTTGTCGCGGTTACCGGCGAAACTATCACCGATGCCGTTCTCGAAGCGATTCGGGAGCGTCTTGCCCGTAAACGGATCAGCAATAAAACCCCTCACTGGCGCGAAGAAGTCACCGCCATACAGGATCGCCTCGCGAAATTACCAAATTTAACCACCGAGACTAATGAAGAAATTATCGGATACGACGAAAATGGTCTTCCGTCCTGATGGTGATCGATCCATCAGCAATTGTGGCGATTCTATTGCGAGAACCTGGTTGGGAACAGTTGTTGCAGGCAATTGAACAGGATCCCATCAAATTGATCGCAATGCCATCTGTGCTTGAACTCCATATGATTGTCCAATCACGCCTCGGGGCCGAAGGCGTTCGCGAAATGGAATTCTTCCTACTCAAAGTTGGTATTCAGAAAATTGCCATGGATGAAAACCAACTGCTTTGGGCTACATACGCATTCAATAAGTTTGGTAAAGGCCGGCATCCGGCTGCCTTGAATTTCGGTGACTGCTTTTCGTATGCTTTGGCTAAAACCAGTGGGGAACCACTTTTGTTTAAAGGTGCCGATTTCTCTAAAACTGATCTTCCAAGCTAACTATTTCTTCCGCGCCAACTGCAACCCTGCCTGAATCCTCGAAAATCCATAGCCAATAGGAAAATCCAGAGGCTTCACGCCCGGTCCTTCATAAGCCGCCTTCAAATCCGGCTGACGCTTGTTTTGAAAGCTTCCATAAGGATGGTCAAAATTTCCGTACAATTGCACATCCCACAGCTTCGGGTCGTAATGTTTAAACGGAATTCCCGAATCATCCTGCAAAATTGCGCTGCTCAACGAAAGAATCTGATCACGAATCAGCGTAAAGTTGGGGCTATGGCAAAGGTATGACGCGGCTTTGAAATAGGTCACCATCGGCTTTTGCTTGTTCAGAAATTTCAGCAGCGGTTGGTTCTTTCCCAAAGGTATGTTCGACAGGTTCCCAGACAAGTAAACCAATCGCTTCTTCTCGGCACTGCCGTTACGTTGAAACTCAACTAAAACCCCGGCAATCCCCTTGGTCCCTTCCTGACGTTCAACCAGATTTCCTTCACTATCAACAGTAACCTGCAGCGTTCCCAATACCGTGTGATTCGTCCGTACAAGTTGCACCAACATCAATGGCAGCAGTCCGTCTGTGATTTGGCCCCGCACCTGATCCGCCATAAATTGCGTAATAAAAAAGCTCTTGCTAAGCAGCGTGTTTAACGTTCCACGAATTTGCGGCAGGTACGAACCGAGCGGCTTTTGCCGCAACTCATCTTCAGTGGGCACGTCTCCTGGAGGTTCCAATCCCATCAACAAATAGTGCTTATTGTTAGGGAAAAATGTAGTTGCCGTCAAAGTATCCGGCCCCCCAAATGGATAGTACAGCGTGGAATCAGTAAATGTTTTATCGGCCAATTCACTTTGCTGAAAGCGTTGCATTGCAGGCTGCCGCGATTTTTCGAAATTTGCCCAGGAATCGTCAAACCCAACAGCATGAGCCTTAAACAGAGGATCCTGATGAACCGCTTCCAACTTGCTTCCAGGTTTGGCAGGCATTCCGCCCAAAAAGCGGCCTACGTCGTCCGCCCAACGGTCACGAGGCACAGTTGGTTGTTCCTCCTTGGCAACCTTTGCCGCCGCAGAATTATCTACGCGGCCACAAGAAGTTGAAAGAAGACCAGCAAGGAATAGAGAAAACAGTAGGAAAAAACGAGACACGAGGTTTACTTACTAATTGTTATAGCGAATCCAGGCTGTCCCCGTCTCGCCTTTGCGATCTTTTTTAATCGGTAAAGGACAATAATTCCGCTTCACCAGGCCCCAAACCTTATTTCAGCTTGATTAGTTCCACATCAAGCGTGATTGCAACGTCATCGCCAACCACCACGCCCCCAGCTTCTAGCACTGCGTTATAGGCGATTCCGAAGTCCTTACGATTCACTTTAGTAGTGGCAGTGGCACCCACTCGCTGGTTGCCGTACGTATCCTTTATCTCAACGGTTGGCCCATCCACCATTAAGACCGCAGGTTTGGTCACTCCACGAATAGTTAAATTTCCAGAGATCTTTAACCCATCGCCGGCTTTTTCAAATTTCGTGCTCTTAAACGTAATCGTAGGAAATTTGGCCACATCTAAAAAGTCAGGACTCTTCAAATGGGTATCCCGTTTCTCTTCCCGGGTGCTGATCGTGCTGGTTTCGATAGATGTTTCCAGGCTCGCCGCGCTAAGGTTCTTTGGATCGTAAACGGCACTTCCAGTCACTTTCTTGAAGTCGCCTCTCACGTTCATAATCATCAGGTGCTTAACGGAAAACTGCGCACTGGAATGCACCGGATCAATTTTCCAGCTTTGCGCCTGAACCATTGAGCCAACCAATATCAAACAAACGAAAATGCTTTTTTTCATAAAGTTCCTAACGCAACCATTCCCTAATTCTGTCCAACGTGGTTATAAACTGACCTAACTCATTTTCATCCAGCGCCATCAGGCTTCTTTCAACGCACTCATCCACAAGCGGATCAACGTTGGCCAGCACTTTTTTGCCCGCTGCTGTCAACCAACAATACACCTGCCGACGGTCTTCTGTTTGCCGTTCCCTCCGCACCAGCTTCTTGGCTTCCAGCTTATCCAGCAGACGCGTGATGCCGGGCGTGTGTTCCATCATTCGCTCAGAAATTCCCAGCGTCGGCAAGCCCTGTTCACCCGCCCCTCGCAGTATTCGCAGAACGTTATATTGTTGTGCCGTCAAACCCAGCGGGTCAATCACCTTACTTCGCTCACGGCGCATCATATCCACAGTCCGCAACAAAGCCAAATAACCTTCGTGCCGCTTGGAGCGAAGCGGAACAGCTTGGCGGATCTCCTGCTGCAAACTATTGGATGAGGAAACCTTCACTAACCCAATCTACAGAAACAATAGTTGACATGTCAACTATCTGCGCCAGTGTTATGATTGCAACAATCCCCATGTCCGGTAACCTTCTTGCTCTGCTGCTAGCTCAATCGCTGTTCCCACAAACCTACGATGTGGTGCTTTCAAACGGCCGTGTAATGGATCCGGAATCGGGCCTCAACGCTGTGCGCAATGTGGGAATCAAAGGCGGCAAAATCGCGGCCATCACCACCGCCATAATCCAAGGAAAGCAGCAGATTGATGTGAAAGGCCTGATCATCGCCCCCGGCTTCATAGACCTCCACTCTCATGGCCAAACCCCGGAAAACTATCGGCTTAAAGCGCGCGACGGAGTAACTACGGCCCTGGAATTGGAGATAGGCGTGAACCCCGTTCCAGCCTGGTATGCCCAACGGCAGGGCAACGCACTTATCAATTTCGGGGCCAGCATCGGCCACGTTCCTGCGCGCATGACAGTTATGAAGGATACCGGGGACTGGCTACCGCGCGACAACGCCATCACCAAAGTGGCCACGCGTGCCGAACAAATTGCCATCCGCGGCCTCATCGCACAGGGCATTAAAGACGGCGGCCTGGGCATCGGTTTCGGTTTTTCTTACACACCGAAAGCTGGCACTGAAGAATTGCAGGAACTGTTTGAACTTGCCGCCCAGCACAAGCGCGTTTCGTTTATCCATATGAACGGCGTACCGGTGGCACAAGCTCTGCATGAAGTGATCGCGCTGAGCGTGGTCACCGGTGCCGCAGTCCACGTCGTCCACATCGGCAGCAGCAGCACTCTGAAATTCGACACTGCCATGAATATTATCGAAGCCGCCCGCGCCCGCAAAGTGGATATCACAACCGAAGCTTATCCATATATTGCAGGCATGACGCGCCTGGAAACTGCGATTTTTGATCCCGGTTGGCAGGAACGTTTGGGTATCACTTATGAAGATCTGATGTGGGTGGCCACCGGGGAACGCATCACCGCAAAGACTTTCGACGGCTTCCGTAAGCAAGGCGGCCTGATCGCCAGTTTCACCAACACAGAAGAGATGATTCGCAAATGCGTTGCCCACCCATTAGTGATGATTGCCAGCGACGGTATCATGGAAAATGGCAAGGGACACCCGCGCGCCTCCGGCTCCTATGCCCGCGTGCTGGGCCGCTATGTTCGCGAGGAAAAGCTGTTGCCGCTAATGGACGCTCTGCGCAAAATCAGCCTGATGCCCGCCCAACGCCTGGAACAAATGTCGCCCCAAATGCGCCATAAGGGCCGCGTGAAAGTAGGGGCCGATGCCGACCTCGCCATCTTCGACCCGGCCAAGGTAATCGATAAAGCAACTTACGAAAAACCGAATCTCTACTCCGAAGGAATTCCATTTGTTATGGTGGCTGGCCAATTGGTGGTACGCGACGGCAAGATTGTGCAAGGCATAACCCCAGGCCAGGGAATTAAGGCAAAATAATAGACGGGTGGCCGAAAACCACCAGCACGGTGGCGCTGGGCCATCCACCCGTACCCGGCTGTATTGATTTTGAAGCACTTAGGGATTGGCCTTCAGCGTGCAATCTCTATTTGCGAGGGTTAACAAAATGCGCAGTTTATTCATTTTGGCTTTGACGTTGATGGTTTCAACCACAACTTTTGCCCAGCGCGGCGGCGGTAACGGCGGCGGTAATGGGAATAGCGGAGGCGGATCGCGCGGTGGTGGCGGCGGCCAAAATTCCGGTGCTGGCGGCGGCGCTGGCGGCGGTGGCGGCGGGCAAAATTCCGGCGCAAACCGCAGTTCTGGCGGAGGCGGTGCTTTCAGTGGGAACCGCGGTTCCGGCGGAGTTTCAAGCCGTGGCGGAAACAGCTACAACGGCGGCGGCTCATATAGCCGGGGCGGCAGCGACGTCGGTACACGCTATAATTCCCGCAATCGAAGCGCCACGATTAATAACAACCGCACGATTATTAACAACAATAGCCGAGGATACTCTGGCTCCAGAGGCGGCTATTCCAATAACAACCGCAACTACTATTCGGGCGGCCGTGGTTACTCCGGTAATTATGGTTATTCAGGTGGCGGCCGTGGTTACTCCGCTAATTATGGTTACTCAGGTGGCAGCCGCTGGTTCGTCGGTGGTGGACGTTACAACGGCGGCGGCTATCGCTATAGCAGCGGTTTCCGTCCCTATTTGGGCCTTCGCGGCTATGGCTTTAGATCAGGGTTTGGCTGGGGATATTATCCGGGCTACGTCGGCTACACCGGCTATTACACGGATTATTGCGATCCCTCTTATGACGCCTGCCCCGAATATGATTACGAATACGATAACAACTACCTGCCGCCACCCCAACGTGGAAGCATAGTAAGAGTTGATCCGATCTGGCCCCGTTAACTAGGGCTTCTTAACTTCGGCAGGGTCGTTTTTCACGATCTTGCCGAACATTTTACCGCCGTGCTTGGTTCCACCCCAGGTGCCCGCATAGCCCCCGTCGTAAATCACCACGCGGGCAGTAAAGGTTCCAAATCCAGGCACGGCGAAGTTGGTCAGCGAAATCACAGGCGTATCCCCGGCAAACTTCACCGGAAAATTCATCGCAACTTTCATATCCTTCTTGTTGTATTGCACCCGCGCTTCAAATTTCCACAAATCATCTTTTACCTTCGTCACCCGCTCAATCACATAGCGGTCTTCGTAAAGGTCAGCCTTGTCGCCATCGGTATAAAATCCCACCAACGCAACATTAACCATCGACTCTTGGAAACTCTTTTCAGCAGGAGTTAACTCCTGTGCAAAAGCGCAGAGAGAAATCAAAATTAGAGGGAAGAACCGGAGTGCCATTTCCCCCATGGTATACCAGAATACGGGGACGAAGATCACCATCCCTCCCCCTGGCTTAAACCATGCCCCACCGTGTCCTGCAATTCCTCCTTTTGAGCGCCTAACAAACCTGCTCCCAATGCGCTACCCCTATTTAGCAATCTCGTCTGAAGTAAGCGCAATTTTCTGCACCCCAGCCCCGCGCGCAATATCCATTACCTGCGCGATGATCTGAAAATCCAGCCCCTTATCGCCCTTCACAAACAGCGTTCCGTGGCTCGCTTCACCGAAAGCCGCCAGTAGACGCTTTTCCAAGTTTACAAGCGGCACCAGCTCCGTATTCAGGTAAACATCGCGCTTGGCATCCACCGTGAGCACAATGAACTGGCTCGGATCAGGCGGCTTCGATGCAGCGTCGGGCGGCTGCGGCACAAGCGCCGGAAGCCCCACTTGTTTCGACGGCGAGATCACCATAAAGATGATCAGTAGCACCATCAAAATGTCTATCATCGGGGTGACGTTAATCTCTGCCCGAGCCCCGCCCCCGCTTTTTGTGGAAAATGCCATTGTATTTGAACCTCGCAGGTACAGACACCGCACGCATGCCGGGAGTTTCCGTCAGAAAGTAAGTTGCTGGACTGAATCGCAAAAACGGATAGAATTGTGGAAGAGGTGTCATGCCGATAACCATCACCGAAATGCCTGCAATTCCAACTCCCCACGCGCCGCCCAGAAAGCGCTGGACGCGCTACGAGTGCGAACAACTCGCCGCAACAGGCTTGCTTGATCTGTCTCAGCTTGAGTTGATTGAAGGAGAACTGATCACCAAAATGGGTAAGAAAAGGCCTCACATGATTGTTGAGGGCGGCTTGACTATGTGGATTGCTGAGGTCTTCGGTCTCCTCTTTTTGCAGGCGGACGGGACCCTTGACGTCTCTCCAGAAGATAATCCAACAAACGAGCCGATGCCCGATTTCGTAGTACTGAATCGATCATTCAAGGAAATCAAATCGTCGCACACAAAACCTCAGGACGTCAGCCTCTTGATTGAAGTTTCCGATAGCACCCTGCAGTTCGACAGCACCGTCAAATCCCGCCTCTACGCTCGCGCTGGTATTGTCGAATATTGGATCATTGATGTGAACGGCCGCAAAGTAATCGTTCACCGCGCCCCTGTCAACGGTATCTACACGTCAGTGGTTCTCTACACAGAAAACGAGCCAATTTGCCCACTCGGCGCCCCTGATGCCGTATTCCTCGCCCTTACTGTATTGCCGGATTTAGAGTAAAACGTTATGCCAATAACCATCACCGAAACGCCTGCAATTCCAACTCCCCACGCACCGCCCAGAAAGCGCTGGACGCGCTATGAGTGCCAACAACTGGCCGCAACAGGCTTGCTTGACATGGAGCCCCTCGAGTTGGTTGAAGGAGAGTTGATCAACAAGATGGGCAAGAACCCTCCACACATCTTTATAACCGGCGAATTGGCCGAATGGTTTCGAGACGCCTTTGGTTATAGTTTCCTTCGCCTGGAAGGATCCATCGATGTCGCACCAGAAGACAATCCATCAAACCATCCGGAGCCTGATCTGTGTTTGCTCCGCCGTCCACGCAAGGAGTTCCTTTTCGTCGATCCAACACCTTCTGACATACGTCTGATTGTAGAAGTTTCCGATAGCACCCTGCAGTTCGACAGCACCGTCAAAGCCCGCCTCTACGCTCGTGCTGGCATTGTTGAATATTGGATCATTGATGTGAACGGCCGCAAAGTAATCGTTCACCGCGCCCCTGTCAACGGTATCTACACGTCCGTGGTTCTCTACACAGAAAACGAGCCAATTTGCCCACTTGGCACCCCTCAGGCCGTATTCCTCGCCCTTACTGTATTGCCGGACTTAGGGTAAAAACGCTATGCCGATAACCATCACCGAAATGCCTGCAATTCCAACACCCCTCGCCCCGCCCAGAAAGCGTTGGACCCGTTATGAGTGCGAACAACTTGCCGCAACAGGCTTGCTTGATATGGAGCCGCTGGAGTTGGTTGAAGGAGAGTTGATCAACAAAATGGGAAAGAATCGTTTTCATGTGTTCATCGCCGGAAAGCTTGGAGACGTCTTGAAGAAACTGTTTGGCGAGAATTTCGTTCAATCCGAAGCGCCGATTGACCTATCGCCGGAAGATAATCCAACCAGCCAGCCGGAACCAGACGTGTGTGTCTTAAATCGCTCGCTTGAGGAATTCCTAGCCCAAAACCCGGCCCCTCGCGACATCGTTCTGGTAGCCGAAGTCTCCGACAGCACCCTGCAATTTGACCGCACCACCAAAGCTCGTCTTTACGCCCGCGCAGGCATCATCGAATATTGGATTTTCGACGTGAACAGCCGCCAGCTAATCGTCCACCGCTCCCCCGTCGACGGCCTCTACACAGCAGTTGCCGCCTATCAAGAATACGAGCCCATCGCCCCACTGGCCGCCCCCAGCGCCGAATTCCGAGCCACTAGCGTTCTGCCCAGGCTTTCGTCAATACAGGCTTGATAATCTTCGTAAACTCCACATACGCCGGATCCAGAAAATGCAGCTTATCAGGCAGATAAAGCTCAAGCCGCGCCTTGCCTTCAGCATCAAATAGAGCTGGATTTACATCAATAAACCCCATATTCCCTGTCCGTTCGCAAAATGCGCGAATAATCCCATTCGCCGCATCCACCACGTCCCACTTATCATGCTTTTCCGGAGCTCGGTTAATCGACACAAAGTAGATTCGCGTCTCGGGCAACTTAGCATGCACCCGCTCGGCGAAGGCTTTGAAGTTATCGGCAATAACAGTGGCACTCTCGTCGGCGCTTACGTCGTTACTGCCGCAATAGTAGACGATGATTTTTGGTGCGTAAGGCAGCACCACTTTGTCCATGTAATGCAGAATTTCCGGAGTGCGTGACCCACCAAAGGCCCGGTTATACACTGGCAGCGGGGCCATCTGCTGTTGCAGCGTTTTCCAGCGGGCGAAGATGCTGCTGCCGATAAACTCAATTTGCCCCTCGGCCGGCGGAGCAGTTTTGTCTGTTTCGAGGTAGGCCTGAATGGTGCTCTCAAACCTGTCGATTTTAAGCGGCTTCGGCTGAGCGTAAAGGCCGACGGCGAGTAACACGGAAAGGAACAGGAATCGAATTCGCATCTTGTGGATATAATACCAATCTATGGCCGATTTTTCTGTATTCATCTCATCAACATATGAAGACCTGAAAGGCCCCTACCGCGACGCCGTCCGCAAGGCAATCGAGGCTGTAGACTGTCGCACCATAG
>JBBRJC010000085.1:0-9978 GCA_038220135.1 Bryobacterales bacterium
AAGCAGTTCTATCCACCATAGGCTCACACTTCGGAAGGCCCAAAGGTGAACCGATTGCACGCATAGAACTGCAGGAACACAAAACCTTTCTACCTTCCCAGGAAGGGGAAGTCACCATGTTAGCCGGACTGGTTTTTGCCGTGTTTCTGATGGTTCTACTGATCGCCTGTGCCAATCTTGCCAACCTGTTTCTGGCACGTGCTGCTACGCGGACACATGAAATCGCAATGCGCCTTTCGCTCGGTGCTTCGCGCGGCCGTATCATCCGGCAACTGCTTACCGAAAGCATGTTGGTCGCCTTGCTCGGGGCATTTGCAGGCGTGATTCTGGCTTGGGTTTCCGTTCAGTTCGCGCATAATTATCTTTTCTCGATAGCCAGCGATTTAGGGATTGCTATGTTGCCAGTTGGTACGGATTGGCGTTTGTTGCTCTATTCCGCAGCGCTCGGTTTATTAGCTGGCGTGGCTTTCGGGCTCCTCCCGGCAATCGAGGTCACTTCACCGAGTTTGACCCAGTCCACCAAACGCGAACACTCTTCATTCGGTGGGCGAATCCGTCCCCGCCGCATGCGCAATATCCTCATCGGCGGCCAGGTGGCAGCCAGTCTTGTATTGCTTATCCTGGCGGGCATGTTGATCCGCAATATCCAACGTCTGGAGGCCACAGATCCTGGCTATAACATGGATCGTGTGTTCGATCTGAAATTGGATCGTCCTACCGAGAGTATGTTGACGGAACTGCGACGGCAACCGGGAGTTAGCAGTGTCACGGCAGTTGAACGCACGCCTTTGTATGGACGCCTGGACCGGTATCAGGCCAATGTTGCGGGACACGTTTCAACTATTTATTACAACTACGTTGACCACCACTATTTCGAGACAATGGCGTTGCCTATAGAAGGCCGCGGGTTTCAACCGGAAGAAGCGAGTTCGAATGCAAGAGTTGTTGTGGTTAGTCAGGCCACTGCACGCCGGCTTTGGCCGAACCAAGCTCCCATCGGGCAAATTCTACAGGTGGAAAAACCACGCGACGAGGAGTTAAAAGCAGCCGGGCCATATAGAGTGATCGGGGTTGTACCCAATGTGGTCAACGGTTTCTTCTTCGAAGGGAATGATGCCAACATGGTTTATTTTCCTGCCGCAGCCGGTCAGGAACGGGCTGTTTCCGCAATGGCCCGCATCACCGGCATCACGCCCGCCACAACTGCCGCGATGCGAACCCTTTGCGCTGGAGTTGCAAACGCCACGGGGTGCGAGCCTACCAGCTTGCGCGAAATATCAGCGATGCAGCGATTCCCGTTTCAAGCGGCAGCCGGTGTCGCCGGTGTGATTGGTGCCCTTGGGTTACTTTTGACGGCCATCGGATTGTACAGTGTTGCCAGCTATTCGGTAGTGCAGCGCCGCCGCGAAATTGGTGTGCACATCGCTCTGGGCGCAACCTCGACACAAGTTACACGCCGCATTCTTGGGGAGGCCTGGAGTTGTGTGCTGGGAGGAGTGGCAGTGGGCATGCCCATTTGCCTGGTCCTTTCTAAACTTGCAGCATCTTCAGTGCTTCAGATTCAAACATTTGACCCAGGCGCCTACCTCGCGGTCCCGGCATTGTTGGGTTTAGTAACCCTCGTGTCTTGCGCTGTTCCAGCGCGGCGCGCGGCGAAACTGGACCCCATGGTGTGCCTGCGGGAAGAATAATTGGAGTGTTAGAATCAGGGGTCTTTCCAGGAACTCATTTTGGGCCCCGATTATTTAAAAGAAGACGAAGAACGTATCGCTAAAGCAGACGCTGAGTACAAGCAGCGCGAAACCGAGCGGCAATATCATGAATATCGAAGGTCACAAATCGAGAAGGAAGAGGCCGCGAAGCGATTTCCTTCGCCACCTTCGCCACCATCGCGCCCGTCAACTCCAGAAGAACGCGAATTGTTCAAGTTCTTCCTCATGCTTTTCCCTGCGGCCCCGTTTGCCCTGTTTGTCTGAATTCCTGTCTTCCGTTCCGAGCTACCGTGGTGGGCAATCACCGGATTATTTGTATTGGTTTTATGCGCAATCGGATTTGTCTTTTACAAATTACTGAACGCGTTGCTGGCATTCTTACGCGCGAACTGGCGAATTGTGCTCATCACCCTTGCGGTGGGCCTGTTTGGATATCTATATTCCACGCAGCCCGATTCGCTTCTCACCAGCGTGGCCACACGCGCCGCCGTGATGGTTTGCGGCCTTTGGGGCATTGGTCAGGTTCATTCCAAACTTGTTCCCAAATCGAAGATTCTAGCCGCGCTGATCACCGGGATGTTAGGCCTCATGCTTGTGCTTGGCAATTGCGCCGTGGTGCAGCGCACTGCCCCACCAGCGCCGCAGGCGAAGTAACCTAGCTGTACATAAATTCAGCTGTAGCCACGCACGCCGTATCGGAAATCACGCGCGCCCAATGCGCCGTGAACCCTTGCGGAAATACAAGAGGCTTATAACCACTCACCTTCACCTTTTCAAAACTGTTCCAGCTGCCGTTGCCCAGAAAATCAACCTGCACATCGAAAGTAGTGGTCTTGTCCGCCGCCAGATGCAAAACCGTTTTATCGAAGCCCGTCATAAGAAAAGGATCGGACGCCACACCCGCCGCGATAGCCGTTTTCCGCCAAACGCCACCCCAGCCCTTCGGCTTACCCCATGCCCACAAATCGTCAGTTTTGCCAAACCACAATCCCGACTGCGGCTGCCCCACCACCGCATTATTATCCGCATTCGGCGTCGTCTGATTTCCGCCTAGAGCCAACATGCCTCGGAATGCACAATAATCAGGAATAACCCGCAAATGCTGGCAAACAGGCTTTACGCCCCAAATGTGATCTTCAAAAGCTACCGGCTGCAACTCATAAAACATCCCTTGAATGTCCATCATGAAGTGCTCGGTCTCCACTTCCCGGATGCGCATCCACTCAGTCTGCCAGGCATGCTCAAACGCGTGCGATGCTTTCGGCAAGCGGTAATTCTGCCACTTGCCTTTCACCAGGGCATGCAGCAGAACGCTCCGTTCATCCCATCCGGTGGCAAACATCACATTGCCCATGTTCTCCCTTGCCGCCACGTCCATATGCGGTTTATCGGAAAGCCGGGTCCACTTCGCCCCATCATATTCAAAAAGTCCGGCAGAAGTTTCTCCATATTCATAAAAGCCATTATTTGTAACCACTACCCGCTGTTGTGCCGTATAACCGCCTTTGAAGTGTGGGCGTGCTTTCAGGTTCATTTCCGCCGCCAGATCGTTCAGCAGCACCGGCTTCAAAGTGTCCAAATCCATTTCAAAAAACAGGCCTTCCATGGTCTGGTAGTAAACCTTGCTCTTCGGCTCTTTAAGATGACGCATTGTAGATGTTAACCGGTGCTTGTCAAACTCTGGAATATACTTCCAGTTGCCTTTGGCATCGATCACATATTGACCAATGAGGCACTGGTTGGTCTCATGATGGATCATTCGGTTTGCATGAGTACCGTTGTGAATATGGACAAGTTCTGATCGCAGATCTTCGCCAATACGATAAAGCCCCAGTCCATCGCCAGTCCCCTTCATGTGCGAGTTGTAAGTGATCGCCCAAAGCGCATCAGCCCATGGCATGAGAGCGCCGATGCCGCATTCGGTGCGCTTGGGATCGTTGTCTGATTTAAATCCGATAGTTTGGCCTGATGTTTGGTAGCTCTGTCCGAAGCCTGCGGCAGAAGCACCCAAAAGGCCGGCGAGAAGATTGCGACGAGTGGTTGGCATGAACCTTAATGGTATGCAAAACAGGAGTTGGAAAACCAACTTGCGTGCCGAAGACAGATCAACGTGGTGCGTTATAGCTGAAGTTGAATTGCAGGCGAATACTGCCACCCTTGAACTCTGGCGGCAACGGTGGCAATGGGTTCGACGCACTAATACCAGCCACCGCGGCCCGATCCAAAGATTCAGCACCCGATGGCATCGCGATCACCAGCTTGTCCACGTTCCCGCTACGGCTGATTGCAATTTGAATCGCTACCCTGCCCGGCCTGCCGAATCGGGCACTTTCCGGAATCACAGCCACCCAGTTGCGGCGAATTGCAGCCAGCACCTTTATTAAATAAGGCCGCATGTCAACGCCTTCCGGATCGCTCAACAATTCCAAGGTGCTTGATGTACGATTGGGCGACTTTGGCAGATTGGCCGACTCACCAAGCCCGCGGGCACCTTCGCCCCCCTCCCCAACAGTCATGCCACCAGATCTACCGGGCCGTGCTGCTGCTTTCACGGCTTCCTGCACTGTGGTGGTAGGTCTGGGGATGTAGCCGCCGTTCTGATTTCCCAACGACGCTGCACCAGGAGTTTCAAATGAAAGCTTGGGCTTCTCCTGTTGCTGAATTTGAGGCTGCAGAGCAATAGGAGTCTGGGTTTCGACGCCCTGCTGCGGACGCTGAGCCGGCTTGTTCTCTGCAACTTGCACTTTCGGGGTGTCGGACACTTTCGGAGTAGGTTGCGTTTGCGGCTTCGGCTGCTCGGGCGCGGGAGGGATATAGGTTTGCGTCGGTGCCTGCGGAGCCGGTTGGGGCGTGGCTGGAGCGGTTTTCGGAACTTGAACAACTTCCTTCGGACGTAGACTGTCCACATTAAAACTGCGATCCAATTTGGCTTTGTTCGCTTCTTTCTGAGTCGGCTCAAGAATCGGCGCAACCAGCGGCGTGATCACCTTCGGCGGTGGAATTTCTGACTGCTGATTCTGCGAATGTGGACCTTCAAACAGCGGAGCATTTGTAAGAATAACGGCCAGAATCAAGTGAAAAACGAGGGTGCCACCACCGGCGCGCAACCAGCGTCCGGTATCTGGCGGCTCTTCACGGAGCAGGAAATTCAACTCGTCATTTGGCGGATAGTTGGACACGGAATGCAAAGTAGTGCCGTGATCAGATGCTTTGGTCTTCCAAAGTTTTACTTACCACCAGCGCATGTTCCTCGATTTTAGCAAGGATGTCGAGCGCAACCATTAATGCTTTTGTGCCCTGCTCACCGTCCACCAAAGGTTTTGCGCGTGTAACAACTGAGTTGAGGAACGCCTGCACCTCCAACTTCAGCGGTTCCTGTTTCGGAATCTGGAACGCATCGAAGCCGATTTGTTGCCCCGCAGAAACAGAAAATGCTACTGCCGCCTGCTTTTCGTAGTCGAGAGAAATGTATTGATGTGGCTGGAAAAGCCTCAGTTTTCGCACTTTTTCGGTGGAAACACGGCTGGCCGTTATGTTCGCCACGCAGCCGCCCGGAAAAGCCAACCGGACATTGGCGATATCCACTTTTTGCGAAAGAATCCGGATGCCTGAGGCGCGAACTTCCTCCGGAAGCATGCCCGTCATTGCCAGAACAACGTCCAAATCGTGAATCATTAAATCCAGTACAACATCCACATCGAGGCTTCGCGGAGAGAACAAACTCATGCGATGGATTTCGAAAAATAAGGGAATGGTGATGCGTTTGGCTAATTCCAGGATCGCGGGATTGAAACGTTCCAAGTGGCCGATCTGCAAAATTCGACAATTGCGAGCTGCGGCGTCGATCAACTGGTGGGCCGTTTCCAAATCCGGAGCGATGGGCTTTTCCACAAGCACATCGATACCGGCTTCGAGCAATTTCACGCCAACCGGTCCGTGGGCGATCGTAGGTACCGCAACGATTGCGGCATCCACTTTGCCGATCAATTCATCCAGCGACCCAACCACGACTGTAGAAAACTCGATGGCAGCGGCCTTTGCGCGCTCTGAATCACTGTCCACAACAGCGGCCAACGTGGCTTCGGGCAAGGTGGAAACTACGCGCAAATGGTTGCGGCCAAACTGGCCTGCACCGATAACGGCAACACGAACGGGTGTCATTCTTTATTCATCTTCCCAGATTTTTTGAACGCAGTTGGATAATCGCTAAAGGCGGAACACCTCTGGATATAAATATTTGCCGCAGAAGTACTCGTCACCCAACGGCTGAGCAGCCAAGTAGTTGAAGGAACCGATGATATCAACCGTTTTGGCCCCGAATGGTTAGTCTAACTGCCGTTTCCAGATTTATTCATCTTCCCAGTTTTTCCGAACAATATAGTTGCCTTACAGTGCTTGATGCTAGAAACGGCAGTTGGATAATCGCTAAATGGGAAACGATTCTGGACGTAATCATTTGCAGCGGAAGTACTCGTCACGCAACAGGTGAGCAGCGGAACAGTTAAAGAAAACGATTTTGGCCCCGAATGGTCAGTCCAACTGCCGTTTCCAGGTTTATTCATCTTCCCAGTTTTTTCGAACAATATAGTTGCCTTACAGTGCTTGATCGTTTTCATGGGGATTGTAGCCGATGATTGTGATCTTCGCATCGTTTGCGCGCTTCAAAATTTCTTCGCGATCCAGCATCAACGTCAACCCGGCGGTTACCGCAAGAGCAGTGGTCTTCGATGACTGCATCACCGTGATCGTGTCCGGGCCAATTACAGGGACGTCAAATTTCATATGTTCGCGCCGCCGCGCTGCTTTCACCAGGCGCAAGTCACGGCCGCGAGCCAAACTGGCCGCGCGCCGCAGCATTTCGTCAGTGCCTTCCATCGCCTCCACTGCCACGCAGGCACGCGCGGCAATTGCAACAGACTGGCCAATGTCGAAGCCGGAAAGGGCACTCGCCACTTGACGGCCGTAGGCAATATCTTCCAGTTCGTCGTCATTCGGTTTGCGCTTCGTCAGCACCCCTTCGGGTGCCATCAAAGGCTTCAGCAGCCTTGTGGAATCGCCTACTCGAATGCCTTCTTCTTCAAGGATTTTGATTACGCCGCCAAGCAAGGAGTCGGTATTCTTGCGTTTTAGCGAAAACAGAAGTTTCGCCAACCGCCAATCCGGTTTCAATGCACTGAAAATGCTGACGTGCTTCACTTGGCCACAGAACAGAATTTCCGTGATGCCTTCCGACTTCAAGATTTCGATCAGCTTGCTTAGCGCCGCAATCGAGATCCAATAGGTCTTCCAGGCAAGCGTTTCTACTTGTTTTGAGGCTTCACCTTCGATGGCAATGGCCACAACTTCGTCGCCCTGAGCGCGGGCGGCTTCAAGAGCAAGAATCGGAAAGCGGCCGTTACCGGCGATGATGCCGTAGCGCATTGGTTACTTCACAAATCCGCGCTCGGAGGTTCGAATGAACTCCAGAACTTCGTCGAGTTCGGCGCATGGGGTCACTTCGGCACGGATCTTTTCTAGCGCTTGTGATGTGTTTAGCTTCGCCCGAGTCAAGAGCCGGAACGCGGTTTGCAACGATTCGATCGATTCATTGGGCAAGCCTCTGCGTTCCATACCCACACGATTCGCGCCGAAAGTTTTAACCGTGCGTTCCGCCACAGTGATTGCAAAAGGGAGTACATCTTGAGTGATCACGCTGTAGCCGCCAATCATCGCGTTGCGCCCTATCCGGCAGAACTGGTGAACGCCGCTAAATGCGCCGATATTGGCATAGTCACCGACGGTCACATGCCCGGCGAAAGTTACGGCGTTGGCCAGTACCGTGTGATTGCCGATGCTGACGTCGTGGGCTATGTGAACGTAGGCCATGATCCAGTTACTATCACCGATTTTGGTGATTGCGCCTCCACCTTTGGTGCCACGGTTGATGGTGACAAATTCACGCACAGTGTTGCCGTTACCGATGCGGGTCTCGGCCCGCTCGCCTTCATATTTCTTGTCTTGTGAAGCAACACCGATGGATGAAAACGGGTAGAACAGATTGTCGTCGCCAATCCAGGTTGGGCCTTCAATGTAAACGTTAGCTTTTAGCTCGGTTCTGGCACCGATGTGGACTTCAGGGGAAAGAATACAATGCGGCCCGATGATGGCCGATTCGTGAACTTCGGCCCGCGGATCGACAATTGCCGTCGGGTGGATAGGCACTGGGCGTTTAGCTCTCGCTGGGCTTCTGTACGCGGTCTTGCAACACGCACATCGCGGTTGCTTCGGCAACAATCTGGCCGTCTACCGATGCGGTGCCTTTCATTTTGCAAACTCGGGCGCGGCGGCTGATGACGACCATTTCAATGCGCATCTGGTCTCCGGGCCGGACCGGTTTGCGGAAGCGTGCTTCGTCAACGGCGGCTAAAAGGACCAGTTTATTCTTGCGGTCTGGAATATCTTTGAGCACCAGAATGCCAGCCACCTGAGCCATGCTCTCGGTGATCAATACACCCGGCATAACAGGGTAGTCGGGAAAATGTCCCTGAAAAAACGGTTCGGTTGCGGTCACATTCTTAATACCGACAATGCGATCCGGCTCCATTTCGATGATGCGATCAACAAGGAGAAACGGGTAGCGATGAGGGAGAATTTCGCGGATCTGGTCGATATCTAAAATAGCCATGAGCAAGGCTATTATAGCAACCGGCCTTTACTAGACGTTGATTGATGAGGAAAAAACCAAAACGCCGGCATGCTTTGAGGCTGGTTGGCCTGAGCGTGGCGGCGTTTTGGGGAGTGAACCTGGTTGTTATTGATCAGTTGCGTTAGACCAAATTTGGGATCTTGATGATCTTCTTTTGGATTGCATATTGAACAAGTTGCGCTTTGTTGTGAATGTCCAACTTGCGCATGAGGTTGAATTTGTGTGCCTCAACGGTCTTAACGCTAAGGTTGAGATCGCAGGCGATTTCTTTAACCGAGTTGCCTTCGGCGAGCATCTTCAGCACTTCACGTTCCCGGGCCGTGAGAGTAGCGAAACGAGGCAGCCGATTGGCGGACTTGATCCGTGAGCGGAAATCGTCGACAAGTTGTGAGAGCATCCGCGGGCTCAAGTAGCTGCCACCGCGGCAGATATCTCGAATCGCGGCTACCAGTTGTTGGCTTGGGCTGTCTTTAAGGACGTACCCGGCGGCACCGACTTCCATTCCCTCTACAAGATAATCCTCATCATCGTACATGGTAAGAAATAGAATCTTGGTTTCGGGACGGTTTTTCTTTATTTGCCGCGTTGCTTCAAAACTGGACAGGCCCGGCATGTGGATGTCCATCAACACCACTTCCGGACGGATCTCATTGGCCTTTTCGACGGCTTCGCCACCATTGGAAGCTTCTCCGACTACTTCCATGTCAGCTTCCGCTGCAAGCAGAGTGCGAATGCCCTGACGAAACAGAGTGTGGTCATCCGCGAGCATAATTCTTGTTTTGGCCATACGTTTTTCCAATCGAGCTAACTGATTTGGTTCCCTGCTAGCACACAGTTGTTCCATCAACAGCCAGCTACGCTTAAGTTTCCTTGGTAACTCATCTTGCAGAAGCTAAGGTTTTTCTTCCACAGCTAAGTGCGTTTTTCTTTGCAGTGACCGAAGCCACCAGACCCAGCCAAGTTGTCTTGTCCGTCTCCCGGCATAGTTAACGTCCTTGTTAACCAAGCCGCTCAAAAACATCCGAAGGCCCTCTGTAACCTTGGACGCCCTAAGCGGCAATTGCCTCTCTAGGAACCGGCAACTGAATCCAAATTTTAGTTCCCGATTTAGTGGTCTTCTTTTGCTTGGTGCGAGTTGCCGCATCAGCAGTTTGCTTGCCACGCTTAGCCGGGTTGCTTACTACACGAAATGTTCCGCCCAAAAGCACCACTCTTTCCCTCATACCTGCGAGCCCAAAGGACTCTCGTTTGGCGGTTGCTTCAGCGACGTCAAAACCGATGCCGTTATCTTCGACCATCAGCCTTAGTAATCCATCGGATGTATCTACGGAAATGTTTACAGTCTGGGCAAAAGAATGCTTAGAAATATTGTTAAAACACTCCTGAACCAGCCGATAAACAACTACTTCGGTCTTCTTCGGCAGATGGCGAAGGTCCCCGATCTCCAATTTCACCTTAGACGGATACCATTGCTTGAAACGCATCACCAATTGCCGTAGCGCCGCAGGCAAACCCAGTTGTTCCAGGGCTGCGGGACTCAACGCAGCAATCAGCCGCCGAATCTCACTAATAGTCCGCTCC
>JBBRJC010000086.1:0-9969 GCA_038220135.1 Bryobacterales bacterium
AATACGGAAGGCGAGAGCAGATCTGGGAACCGAAATCTCCATTCGTGTATCGAACATCGAAGAACGTAATGCCGATGGGTTCAGCCAACGCCATTGTGCGGTGGCGGACATTCATTATCCCGATGCGAAGAACAATAAGGCAACGTTGCTCTATATCAAGCTTTCGGTTACTGGAGACGAACCAATTGACGTGTTGCACTATCGCAAGTTGAATGCGCAGTTTCCGCATCAATCGACGGCGGATCAATTCTTTTCTGAGTCACAGTTTGAAAGTTACCGGGCGCTTGGATTCCATGCGGCGGAAACGGCTTTTCAACCAATTGATGTTACTTGGGCGACCCCAATTGGGAGTATATTTGAACAGCTCTCAAATTTCTGGAAAGGGATTCCTCCGAATCTGGAAGACAAGTTTAACCGGCAAGCGGAAGCGTTTATGCGGCAGTTGGAAGAGATTCGGAACGACAAGGATTTGTGGTTCTTGAATGAGCAGTTTTTCGGCACGGGCTGGATGGTGAAAAGCGGGTCAACCGGCGTTCCTACTGCTGATCCTGAATATACAAAGGGATTCTATTATTGCCACCAACTGATCCAGTTGATGGAGAATACTTACGTGGAATTGGAACTGGAAGCGAACCACGCTAATCCGGCATTTGGCGGCTGGATGGAACAATTCAAGACTTGGAAGAAGTCTCCGATGTTTCGGCACACATACGGCGAAACCAAGAGCACTTTTAGCAAGCTGTTTCAGAGTTTTTATGAGCGCCGCATTTGACAACTACGAGCCAGGGGCGTCGGTTGATTTCGCCGATTGCGTTAGCTGTTCGTAGATTTCGATGTTCGTTCCTTCCAGGCGCAGTACGTTGGTGTCAACTGGAAAGACTGCTACGCGGCGGTATCTGGTTGAGTCTGTACGAAGGATTTCGCGGAGCCTATCCGCTACGTTGAAGCCTTCGTCGATACTGCGTGATTCAATGACCACGAAGCGTGAACTATTGGCGGCCACTGTTTTGATAATCGCATCGGGAGTGGTGGCGTATTCGGTGTAGCCGAGTTGCTTTTTGCCGGTGACGGCGTGGTAAAGCACCTTGTCACCGCGCACGATGCTGGTTTTGCGTTCAGGATCCTGAAGGCGCATCTGGTAGATGAAATTGCCGTTGAGGTAACCATCGAACAGCACTTGCTGTGGTCCGCCATTTTTGAGGACATATTGAGCGGCCTGAGCGTAGCCGCGGACGTAAAGCCGGGGCATCCAAACTGCGGTTAACAATACCAGGGCCGCAAAGGTTGCTTCGATCCAGCGGCGGCGGGGTAATACCAGGTTTCTAGTAAGCCAGAAGAAGCCTTCAGCAGCCATTGCGGCGATGCCTGGAAGCCAGTAAATTGTGTGGCGCACTTCCTGTTCAGCTACTACGGCGAAGGCGATGTAGGTGGCTGCGATCATGGCCAAATGCGGTTGTAAGCGTTGAAGATTTTCACGCTTCCAGCAAGTTACGAAGCCAGTTACTGCCAGTAGGAATGTGAGCCAGCCGGTTTGGCGGGGGAGCGATAACGGGTAGTAGATCCAGTTTGACTGGATGCCGTCAGAGACTGAGGATACGATTGTGTTCAGGTGGACGTCACCCAATTCGCGCGCGGTGAGATAGGCGATTGGGGTGACGGCGATTATGGCCAGGACGATAGTCATCCAGATGTGTTTGCGCTTGAGGATTTCGAGCGGCTTGTTGCCGATCATTAACATTGGGAAGAGCACAAGCAGGTAAAAGGCGTCATACTTAGTCATTGCGCAAGCTACGGCGAATGCGGCTGCGGCTGCCACTTGTTTGGGCTTGGATGAATCCAGATAGAGCTGGAAAAAGTAGATCGAACCGAGCGCCAGGGCAAGCGTTGGTACTTCTAGCATTACTTGCGAGGACAGCTCAAACACCATTGGGGAAAAGGCGAATAACGCGGTTGCCAATAGCGATTGTTCGCCCGTGTGGCTACGGCGCATGATTCGGTATAAGAAATAACAAGCTACAGCCAGGAATAGCAAAACCAGAAATTTGGAACTGGTGACTGAGAGACCGAAAACCAACATCCACAGGCCTTCAATGAAGTGAAACAGGGGGGGCCAAATGAGCAGGCCCAAGGCAGGGTATTGATTGTAATAGCTGGTGGCGTACTGCTTTACGTTCTGGATGGAGCCATCTTTCACAAAATCGTGAAAGAATGCGCCGGTCATGACGTGGCGGGTTTCATCGTTAATATAGAATGGCTCGCTCGCCTGAAAGGCGATTACGTGGGCGAAGGCGACGATGAGTAATACCGAGAGCAGGCGATTCATTTGGTTTCCTAACGAAGATTGCTGACAATAGCTTTCGGTTGGGGTTTGAGACGGTACAGGTAACGTGGGTAACCGCCGCCGCCGTACCAGTGGTACGCGATTTGGCGAAGGGGCTCGAATTGTGTGCCGAGATCCTTTTCAAGCGAGAAGTCGGCGGTCATATGTTGCCAGCCGGGGATGTCTTCCAGTTTGGAGTCGGAAAGGACGGTGAGTCCGGTGGAGGCGCGCATGGTTTCGAGAAACGGCTGAATTCCGGCCAAGCCTTTGACAGCGTCCTTTTGACGCTCCACATCTTCGATGGCAACCCAGGACGGGGCGCGTTTCACTTTCTGGCCGGTGAGGACTGAAGGGACGTTGCCGTAAGGGATGATGATGAGGTTGCCGCCGGTATCTTTGGCAAGCTGTTGGAGACTAGTGCGGGCTGCGGCGACGCCAGCGATGGGAAGAGAATCGTTAGGGTTGTAGAAAGATGTTCCCAACTGTCCGGCGATTAGCGCGGCGCCCATAATAGTGGCGCGTTGGCTGATTTCCATGTTGCGGGTGGCCCAGAAACCGAGTAGCACCAGGGCGGCACTAATGGGGGCGGCGATTGATGCCGGGTGACCCCAGCGCAGAGTGACGATGGTCATGACGGTGGTTAACGTGAACAGGGCAGGGAGGACCAGGCGATGGAGTTTCGATTCGTCGCTGATCAGCAGTTCGTGCGCGCCGAACGCTGCGGCGCACATCAGGGTGGCCATGAACGGGATGTAGTGATTGTTGGAAGCGCCGGCGGCCATCATGGTAAAGCTGGTGGAAATGAAGGCGGTTAGGATGAACCAAGCCAGGGGAGTGATGGTTCGCGTGGTCCAGTTGATCGACTTTCTGAGGTAAAAGAAACTGGCATAGGCGGCGAATGGGACGAGGCAGAAGATTACGAAAATATCGCGTTGGATGGCGTATTTGAGCGCCCGCGGCCATTGGCCGGGGATAGAGAATGTATGTAGGAAAAAGCCGTCGCCAAGGTAGGGGCCTAAGAACAGATACATGCCGGGGCCACCGATTAGGAAAGCGGCAATGATGGTTAGTTTGTTGAGTGCGTTCTTGCGCAGGAACAGGGCATAAAGTACGGCGAAGCCGAAATAGAATGCGCCGTGTTGCTTGGTCCAAAACGATAGTGTAAATGCAAGTAACCAAAGGGCGTCGTGGGTGCGGGTACGACCGTAGGCCTGGAATGCGAAACCAGTTAGAACGAGCAGTAGTAACAGGGAATCGGGCAAGGCACAGGTGAGGTAGCAATCCATGATGCGGTAGCCGGCGAAGAACATTGCTCCGGCCATGGCGCCAACTATGCGGGAAAGGGATTCTTTCCAGGCGATTCCGAAAATCAAAAGGCCGGAGAGCAGGGCGCAAATGGCGGATAGCATTCGTGGGGCGGCCAGTGTGTCTCCAAACAGGATATAGAAGGGTGCCGAGGCGAAATAGTAGAACGGCATGTAGGAGAGGGGAATGAAATCCCCTTTCTGTGCGGGGTAAACATCCATACCCTTGGCAACTCGTTCGATGTGTTGGAGGATGTCGCCTTCCATGGGCTCTATAAATGAGGGGTAGGCGATGTGGCGAACGGCGAGGAAGAGGAACAGGAGGCCGTAGATGGCCATGGCTGAGCCTGCGATCCAGCCGGAAAGATTTCGGAGGCGATTTGTTTTGTTTGTCTTATCCATGGAGTCACCGTTTTTGTACTGCTTCCATAGAATAGCCCTCCGGGTTTTCGATAGCACGGTACTTCCGGCACAATTGCCACTTAGTCCTAGTCATTCATCAAGTAGAACCATTAGTACCATTTGCCATCTTCTGAAAGACGGGTATACCTGATATAGCCCATGGAGGTGCTTGCTAATCATGGCTACGATTTCTGGTTTACCGCTTGTTCAAAGGCAAGCAAGTACGACAACTTCCCGTCCTTTGTGTGTGGATTTGGACGGCACGTTGATCCACACCGATTTGCTGTGGGAATGCCTTATCAATGTTCTGGCAAAATCGCCATGGCTGGTGGTTTTGTTGCCTCTGTGGTTGTTCCGTGGGCGAGCGCGGGTAAAATATGAACTGGCGCGACGGGCTGAAATTGCAATTCATCTATTACCTTATAACCAGGAGTTAATCGAAAGATTACAAACGGAAAAGAGCCAGGGCCGGGAGATTATTCTGGTGACTGCGGCCGACCGCAAGCTGGCTGAATCGGTTGCTACATTTCTTGGAATTTTCGACGGGGTATTGGCCAGCAGTCCGAACCTTAATTTGAAGGGTGAGGCGAAAGCGAAGGCGCTTACTGAGCTTTATGGGGAGCGTGGCTTCGACTATGCAGGTGATTCTGTGGCAGATTTGGAGGTTTGGGGGCATTGCGAACGGGCGATTGTGGTGTCGAACGACTGGCATCTGGGCACCTGCGTGGAGCACCTGACAACAAGTTGGGAGCGGCTGAGTTCCAGGCGAACTCCGTTGTTTGTTTCTACGATTCGTTCGATGCGGGTTTACCAGTGGCTGAAGAATAGCTTGGTGCTGGTACCTGTGCTTGTGGGGCATCGATGGACGGATCAAGGCCGTTTCGCTGATGCGATACTGGCGTTCTTTTCTTTCAGTCTGGCTGCTTCGGCTGTTTATGTGATCAATGATTTGTGTGATTTGCAGCAGGACCGGCAGCATCCGGACAAGAAGCTGCGGCCGTTTGCGTCGGGGCAGCTGCCACTTGTGGCGGGTGTTGCGTTGCCACCGCTGTTGTTGTTGGGGGCGACTTTATTGGCGTCGTTCCTGGCGCCTGCGTATTGGCTTTGGCTGGCTGGGTATTTCGTGGCGACGTGCGCCTACACTTTTCGGTTGAAGCACTTGCTGATGGTGGATGTGGCTGCGCTGGCGTTCCTCTACACAATGCGAATTCTGGCAGGGGGTGCGGCGACGCAAATCGTGGTTTCGCCGTGGTTGCTGGGATTTTCGGTGTTTCTGTTCTTGAGTTTAGCTTTTGTGAAGCGGGTTAGTGAATTGCTGAAGACGGCTAAAGATTCAAGAGCTTACAAAGTTGCAGATACGCAGTTGCTGTCGATGATGGGAGTGGCTAGCGGTTATCTTGCGACGTTGGTTCTGGCGCTGTACATTCACAGCTCGGATGTGGAAAAGCTTTACCGGAGCCCGGAATTGCTTTGGCCGATCTGTTTGGTGATGGTTTACTGGATCAGCCGGATTTGGGTATTGACCACGCGCGGGGGGATTCCGCATGATCCGATTCTGTTTGCAGTTCGCGATAAGGCGAGCTACGCGTGTTTAGGAATCTCTTCGGCACTCATTGTTGCTGCCAGGTTCTGGAGATAAGTTTCTGGGGTGACAGAAACTGGCACAAGCTCCAGTTCCTGTGATTCCAGCGGGGCAGGAACCCATTTATATAGAATCGCCTGTAGGCCGGCGGGTTTGACTGGCTTGCTGAGATAATCGTCCATTCCGCAATTGATGCAGCGTTCGCGATCGCCTTTCATTGCATTAGCTGTCATGGCAACAATGGGGATGCGACCGCCGGTCGCCAGTTCCTGACGGCGGATTTCTGTGGTTGCCTCAAAGCCGTCGATCCCTGGCATTTGGCAATCCATGAAGATCAGATCATAGCGTTTACCAAGCCATTTGGCGATAGCTTCCTGACCATTGTTGGCAAGATCCACATTGACGCCGAGTTTTTCAAGGAAACGAGTGGCAACTTTCTGATTTACCAGATTGTCTTCGACCACGAGCACAGCGGGGTTGAAGGTTTCCCGTTCAATCTTAGTGCTCTTGGCGGCGCTGGCAGCACTCAATTCTGCCAAGCCTTGGATTTCAGCCGTATGTTTTTCCGGGCCCTCCATTGCGGCCGAAACTGTTTCGATCAAAAGCCATTCCCGCACAGGTTTTGAAATGCAAGCATTGATGACCAATTCATTGAGGTAGCTGGCATTGCTGCGTTGGCTGAATTGCGTGAGAAGGATCGTTTTCAGCGCGGGACCAAATGGTTTCTGCCTGACTGCGGTGCAGAATTCAACGCCATTCATTTCGACCATGAACTGATCGGCTAAAACAATGTCGAAGGCACGATTTCTGTCCGACATGTCGCTAAGTATTTGCAAAGCGTCAAGCGGACTGGATGTACCTTCGACATCAGCGCCGGCGTTGAGAAGGCTCTGCAAGATGGCGCGGCGTGCTGATTTGTTATCGTCAACGACGAGGATTTTTATTCCAGAAAGTCTGTTGACCTGGGGTTCTTCTCTTTGGTGAAGCACTGGTTTGAGGCGTAAAGTAAACCAGAAAATTGAACCTTCGCCGAGGGTACTTTCGATTCCGATGTCGCCACCCATCAGTTGCACCAATTGCCTGGAGATTGCCAGGCCCAGGCCTGTTCCACCAAAACGGCGCGTGATTGAACCATCCGCCTGAACGAAGGGACGGAAAAGCATGTCTCTTGTTTCCGGTGAAACGCCAACCCCGGTATCGCGGACTTCAAAGCGAAGAGCGACAACGTCAGCTTGATTTTCGATTACTTCGGCAAACAGCGCCACTTCTCCGAATAAGGTGAACTTGACCGCGTTTGAAAGCAGGTTGAGCAGTATTTGCCGGAGCCTGCCGGGATCGCCTTCAACCAGTTCGGGTACATCAGAAGCGATATTGCTTAAGATTTCGAGGCCTTTGGCATCGGCGCGTTCGGCCATCAACTCCATCACATCCTGGACTGCGGAACGGAGTTCAAAGGGGATCGATTCGATATTGAGTTTCCCGGCTTCGATTTTCGAGAAGTCGAGGATGTCGTTGATAATGCCGAGCAGGCAATCGGCCGAATGCCGTACTGTTTCGCCAAATTCACGTTGTTCTACATTGAGTTCGGTGTCCAGCAGAAGGCCGGTCATACCGATGATGCCATTCATTGGAGTTCGGATTTCGTGGCTGACATTGGCGAGGAATTCGGATTTGAGCCGAGAGGATTCAAGGGCGCTATCGCGAGCTTCGGTTAGCTCTTCCGATTGCATTATGAGTTGCGCAGCTTGCTCCTCCACCCTGATTTTCGCCTGCTCAGCAACTTCCAAAGCTTGTTGGGCGCGATCGCGTTCGGCATCGGCGATACCGTGGGCTTTTTCCATTTCCCGCGTTCGTTCGACAAGCTCCTTTTCATAGGCTTTCAGCTTCGTAATGTCGGTGAGAGTTGCTTCAAAGTACAGTTGACCTGTGATGGGATCCCAGATTGGCCGGGAGTTTTCAAGAACTGGGATTTCCGTGCCATCTTTGCGGCGAAGGAGCAATTCGAGACTGCGCAATTCGCCTTCATCTTCCATTTGTTCAGCCAGGTGCTGCCTATCTTCCGGAACAACATAAAGGTCGTTATAAAAATCAACTTCGCGAAGTTCCTGCTCCGTGTAGCCGAGCATCTTTTGAAGTGCCGGGTTGGCCGCTACGATCCGCCCGTCGGCGGTCATTTGGTAAACGCCTTCCAGCACATTTTCAAACAAGCTGCGGTAGCGAACTTCGCTGATCCGTAGAGCGTCTGCCGCCCTCTTAGTTTCGGTGATTTCGCGAATGATGATTTGAATTGCAGGCGCACCGGCAAAACTGGCTGCGAATGCTTGAGCTTCCAGATCTACCGCGCGTCCGTCAGCCCAGGTAATTTCCAGGTGCACCGGGAGCACTTGATGCGTTACGCTTGCCCGTTCCAGACCACGCCAATGTTCCGCCACTGCCTGCTGTTGATCTGGCCTGACAAACTCAATCACAGATCGGCCGATGAAAGCTTCGCGTGACTTTATCCCTAGTAATTTGACCGATTCGAGGTTCGCATAAACGAGTCTGCCGCTGGCTTGAACCACTATCCCAACCGGCGAACGTTCGACCAATTCGCGGTAGAATTCCTCACTTTTGCCCAATGATGCGTCCTGTTGCCATAACTTTTTCGAGGCGCGGCGAAGATGCTGCATGTATAGCAGCACATTGAGTACAAGGACAGAAGTTATGCCTACAAGTATGGTGAGGATTGACCAATAGAAAGAAACAGATGCGGAAGCGTTCTGGCTTTCAATGGTTGTGGTTGCCAGCATTTGATCGAGATTCGAATATAGATTGGCTATCGTTTTCTTGCGTTGCTGGCTGAGATTGATCAGTTGTTCCGGCTCAAGCGCCTCGATCATTCGCGCGTCGAGTGCTTCGAGCAGGCGAACGTCATTTTGATTGCCTTTATGAGTGGCAATACGTTCCCAATTGTTGTGGGAAGAGGAAAATGCTGAAAGCAATTCGTTGGTGATTGCAAGAGCTACCGGCTTACCCTGCAAAGGACTGAATTCCGAGGCATTGGACCACTCCTTGACCGTGGACCGCAACTTTTGCATCTGCGTGTGGCTGGCCAAGTCGAGCTGTAACTCGCGTCTAAGCTCTTGAATCTGATAGAGAAGGACAGTACAAATGGCGAGACAGAACAATGTGAAAACAGTCGCGGCCAGGCCCCAATTACTTTTGAGGATGGACGGCGGACGCTGCTCCATTGCTTGTTGCTGGTCTTGCATCAAAGCGTATATCGGACGGTATTAAGCAAAACTTGATAACGGAATAGCGGATTGTGCCATTTATTTCGTAGTACCCCAGCCGAAATGACCTATTCCCCCTGGAACCAAATTGTAATTTCTCAGAGCCGGTTGGATTGAAGGGAAAATTGAGGCGAAACAACATGGCCTCTGAGGTGCTCTACTTTTAGACGAACACGCGCAAAACGGAGCTCCGTCGGCGAGAGACTTTTGTTCCTTCAATGTTTTTGGCCCGCCGCCGGCCCTTTGCGCTTCCAGGCGTTTCACTGTGGGAAATTAAATGATAGGAGATGAGAATCATGTATAAGGACGCCTTTTCCAAACCATGGAGGCCGCGCGCGGTGACTTTTGCGCTGCTGGCGGGCTACTTGACTGCGTTGTGTTCCTTTGCGCAACCAATTCCTGCTGACTACGACCAAGTTCTGAAGACATTAGGCAAGCAGGGGGATTTCAAAGACAATGTTCTGAAAGTGAACCTCCCTCGTAACGACTTGAAAGTTACTATAGACGGCATTGCGACGCCTACAGCGTTCGGATTCGGTGGATGGTTGGCAATGACCAAAGGCACTGGTGGGATGGATGTGATGATGGGCGATCTGGTGTTGTTGGAGGACGAAGTTAACCCAGTGATGTCCGCTTTGCTTGACAACGGTCTTGAAGTGACTGCCATCCATAATCACTTTTTCTTTGAAAACCCGAGAATTTATTACATGCATGTTCATGGGCACGGGAAAGCGGTTGATTTAGCTAAAAATGTTAAGCCGGCAGTGGATATGATTGGCCGGGATTTGCCCAAACACGAGAGCACAACCAGCGGCAACTCTAATGTTGTATCGGGACCGATGGATACTTTGAAGCTGACAAGTATCGTGGGCTATCCGGGAGAACAGAACGGAGCGGTTTACAAGATCACGATAGGGCGAAATGACTTGAAATTAAAGGAAATGGGTGCGCTAATCAATGCCAGGATGGGCCTCAATACATGGGCTGCATTTTTTGGGAGCGATACCAATGCGCAGGTTGCCGGCGATGTTGCCATGCTGGCTGATGAGCTTACGCCGGTGCTGAAGGCATTGCGTGCCAATGGGCTTA
>JBBRJC010000087.1:0-9939 GCA_038220135.1 Bryobacterales bacterium
TTTACGTGCATAATTTCCGTTGCCTGGAAGACTTCTCGCTGCCTATAGCCGGGCTGAAGTCGGTGCTCTTGATTGGGCAAAATGGCTCTGGCAAAACTTCGGTTGGGTTAGCGCTTGAAATTTTGCAAAAGATTGCACGCGGCACTAATAGGGTTAGCGATCTTGTAAAACTCAAAGATTTCACGCGAGGGCGAATCGATGTGCCGATGCGTTTTGAAATCGAGGTTGAGTTAGGCACGCAGATCTTCGAATATTCCATCGCTTTCGAATTCCCGGAGGGCGCTAAGGAATTGCAGGTTTCGAAGGAGGTACTCAAGGTCAATGGTAGTCCACTCTATTCACGTGCCAGTACCTATGAAGAAAGGAGATACGGTCAATCGATGCCGTATGAAATTGGGCCATACGGGATTGGGTTGAATATTGTGGCTCTTCCAATCGTTCAAGAAAAGTCTCAGTCAGATCCACTCTTCATTTTTAGAGGTTGGCTCTCGTCCATGCTCCTGCTACGCCCGATTCCCAGCTTGATCACCGGAGTGTCTGAGCAAGATTCATTCTGGCCAAATAAAGAGGTGACAGAGTTCGGAGCTTGGTTCGCTGGTCTCGTGACTCATACCCCGGCGGCCTATTTAAAGATCGTCAGCTTTCTGAGACAATTGATGCCCGACTTTGTGGACATCCAAAATCCATTGATTACTGTGGATTCTCGTAGAATTCTAGTTCAATTTTCGGCAGCCGGAGGAAGCATACACGTCCCTTTCAATGATCTTTCTGACGGCGAGAAGTGCTTTATGATTGCCGCAGTTGTGCTCGCCGCAAACGAATTCCGCGGCCCCCTACTCTGTTTCTGGGACGAGCCAGATAACTACCTCGCACCGTCCGAAGTTGGGCATTTCGTTACCGATTTGCGACGTGCAGCACAAGTAAAAGGCCAGTTTATCTTGACATCTCACAATCCTGAAGCCATTCGGAGTTTTTCAAGCGAAAACACACTGCTTCTGCACCGCAAAAATCATCTTGCCCCGACGACAGTTCGACCGTTGAGCGATCTGCAAATCGAGGGAGATCTTGTAGACATGATAACTAGCGGAGATTTGGAGCTATGAGTGCGAATAGACGGTTGCCACATGTCGTAGTCCTCCCCGAAGATAATTTGGACCGTGAACTGGCAATTGGTTTTCGGCTCTTTCCATCCTTGTTATCCAGAAATATGGACGTATTGAATCCTGCCGGTGGTTGGATGAAAGTATTGGAACAATTTAAGTCAATTCATGTTCGTAAAATGAATAAATTTGAGCAGATGTTCATGGTACTCATCATTGATTTCGACTATCAAGGCGACCGGCTTTCAGTAGCGAAACGAGAAATCCCAGCAGAGTTGTCAGACAGAGTTTTCATTCTCGGAGTCTGGTCCAATCCCGAAGATCTCAAGAGAGCAGTTAAGGAAAAATACAAGACCTTGTCTTGCGAAGAGATTGGCGAAAAACTGGCACAGGAGTGTCATCTCACAAAACTTGACCTATGGGGGCACGATCTTCTGAAACACAACCAAAGTGAGATCGCCCGCATGCAAAACAATCTCGCGCCAATCCTATTCCCTGTCTAACCCACCCGCTTCACAATCTTCCGGTTAATCGATGCCAGATTCGGCGTCCCCGCCAAGCCCATCGCCAGCTTCAACTCCGCCTGCAACAACCACAGCACCCGCTCGACGCCCGGTTGGCCAAACGCGCCCAAGCCCCACAGCGGTGCACGACCCACTAGAACCGCCTTGGCTCCAAACGCCAGCGCCTTCACAATATCCGTGCCTCGGCGGATGCCGCCGTCCATCAACACCGGCACCTTCCCACCCACTGCATCCACGCAATCCGGCAGTGCATCGAGCGTCCCAATCACGCCATCCATCTGCCGCCCACCGTGATTAGAAACCACAATTCCATCCGCACCATTGGCCGCCGCAAGCGCTGCATCTTCCGGATTCAGAATCCCCTTCACGATCACCGGAATATTCGCCCCACTCTTCAGCCAGCCAATATGATTCCACGTCATCTGAGGCGTGTGCGGTTGCCACATCGCAGCCATCGCTGGCGACCGCGGTTTCGGCTTCTCGCCTTCCTTCGGAATGCCCGTCTGCATGTACCCGTAGTCAAACTTATTGCGGTTATTCCTGTCGCGATTCGATTGATACTGGTTGTCCACGGTAAGTACAATTGCCTTGCCGCCGCCATCCTTCACGCGCTTCGCATAGGTCGCTGCCGACTCCTTTGTCGGCGATCCAATCGAATTCGCCATCCAATCGAGTGGCTTGCCTTCTGACAGCAACCGTTGCACGCCAGTCGCGGAACAAATCGGCGTCTTCATCGCCAGCGCGCCACCTGCCACCAATTCATCGGCATTCTGAATCACCAGATTCTTGCCACCAGTTGGAGAAATGATAATCGGCGTCTCCATCCGTATGCCGAACAACTCAACGCTCATGTCGATCTTCGATGTATCCACCATCACCCGCGGAAGCAACACAGCGCGCTGATACGCCGCCCGATTGGCGCGCAGCGTAAGTTCATCCTCAACGCCGCCGGCAATGAAGTCGTACGCCAGTTTGTGCATTTTCTGTCTGGCAACGGTCTCAAACTCGTGCACATTGACAGGCCCCATCACATCGCCATTGTTCACTTTCTCGAGCAAAGCTTCTGGTGATTGGCTGTATAAAGGTGAGGATGCTGTTAGTGCAAGCAGGCTGCGAAATGCGTCTCGGCGTGTGGTCATAATGAGGGTCTCTTACGGTATAGAATTTGTTGCGCTTGCTCCCCGGCCTCCTTGATTAAGAAGCCCATTTTAGGGTGCGAAGGTATCATATCAGGCTTGATACCCAGCTCTTCAAGCGTGTCCGAAGCGGTTGGCCCGATCGATGCCACAACGATTCGGTCAAGCGCCGTACGGAGTGCATCGGCCAACCCGTCGCGCTGCGCAACCTCCATCAAATGGGTGGCCTGTACTCCGGTTGTCAGCACCATAACATCGATCTCCCCGGCAATCACGGCCCGGATCGCTGATCGCAATGGCTCCACATCTTCCGGCAAGGCCCATTGGTACACACGAACTGCCGAAACTGAAGCGCCGCGATGTTCCAGCACTTTGTACAATTCCAGATTCGGCTTGCCATATTCCTGCACCGCAATGCGCCGCTCGGCGCGTCCTTCAATTGCTACCAAAAGCTCCCGCCAGGTGTTTGGCTCGGGCACGGCAACATGAACTGGAACGCCCCATTCCCGCAATACTGCCATCGGTTTTGGCCCGCGTGCAACCACGGTCAGCTTCTTCAATTCAGCTTGTAAAAACCCTTCGCCCAAACGCGTTGCCACCACATGATCCAACGCCCGTGCGCCAACGCCAGTCAGGAAAATCATCATGTCAAAGTCGCCTGCTTTCAGCCGTTCGGCAAAGGCGAACGCCTCGGTGTTGTCCTCCACCGGAACTTCCCGAAGTGCGGGAGCAACGATGGCTATGCCCCCATTATTCTCAATCAATTTGGCAATTTCCGTAGCGCGTCGGGATTCTAAGGCGAGTACCCGTAAGCCTGCATAAGACATATTTCTATTGCACCACGTCCACGATCTTTCTACAGATTTTGTGGGGATCTACCGATAGAATCTCAGAGCCGCAGTCCATGAGCACAACCATATTTCCACTTTCGGCAGCAGTCAGGCCCTGGTCAACAAATTGGATCATCAACCAACGTGAAGACTTAACCTGGTTTATTGGTTCAGGCTTGGTCGGCTATCTTGCGTTGGCTTTGATGATTGCCGGTTTTCCTGTGGAACCGCTGTACATTATTTGGATGTTCGGGGTGGACGGCCCGCACGTACTAGCGACCGTGACCCGAACTTATTGCGACAAGAATGAGCGTCGTCGACTGGGTTGGTGGCTCTGGATCATCGTGCCCTTTTTAGCACTTGGCCCGATTGCTGTCGCTTTCGGGATTTCTCCACTCTTCTATGTTGTCGCGATTTGTTGGCAGCACTTCCACATTGCCAAACAGCACTTCAGATTCATGATGCTCTATAAAGCCAAGAATTCGGATCGCGACAAGGTGGATGCGCAACTTGATCGCTGGTATTTGTTGTCTTCTTTGATTTTGCCTTTGGCATGGTTTGTCTCCGATACCCAGCAATGGATTGGCGCACAACTGCTGTCGGCGGCAGTTCAATTTGCCACCATCTTCTACGTTGGATTTGCCTTCTTCTACTTTCAGCATTACCGGCGTCACTACAAAAACGGAATTACGGTAAACGCTCCGAAGATGCTGCTGCTTATTCTGCTGGTTCCTTTGCAATGGATAGCCTTCAAATACGCTTCGCAGTTTGGTCCGGAAGGGATTATCCGTGCAGGGATTGCGCTTGGTTTGTTCCACAGTCTTCAATATCACCGGCTGCTTTGGTTTCACAACAAGAACCGTTACACCAACACGGAAAATGCTCAGGAAAAATATGGCTTCGCCGCGACCCTGGCTAAAGGTGGGTTGGGTGTCTATCTGCTAGTTGCTATCGGACTAAACCTGCTGATCGCAGTAACGCCCATCGTATTGGGCACAGCTGTTGAAATGATCAAGGCCGGTATTTGGGGCTTTGCCTTCACGCACTATGTGTTGGATGCCCGTATTTGGCACGTTCGTGGTGACAGAGACCTGGCCTCCGCATTGCACTTTAACCAGTAACTCAGCTGTTAGACGGCTTGCACTGCAGCCGCAACTGGCTTTGACCCTACCGGAATCATGGTAAATAATGGTGCCGATTTAGACCGGTTTCGCGTGATCGACTTCACTCGAATCACCGCCATATCCCCAGAGTCCTGATTCAATACCAGCACAAATTCGTTATCGGGAGTGGGCATCAGGAAACCTGGATTTTTCCCCACTGCAACTACTGCAATCACTTTGTGGGTGTCCACATTCAGAATGGTAACGTCCCCGGATTTTGGACTGGCAACAAACAAGTAATCCATCTCTTGTGTGCTCACCGTCGTCATTCCGCGCGGCGCATGACCCGCCAGAATTGTTTCCGCAACCTCAGTCCGGTAAGGGTATACGATCGCCACTTCTTCGGAGCCTTCGCCAGCCAGAAACAGTTGTCCACCGTCGTTTTTGAAACACCAATAATCAGGCCGCACTGCAAGGGTCAGGTGGCTAACCAGCGCACAGCTTGGCATCGAAAATATACTTAATAACTTTCCATCCCGGTCACCGGCCATTACCGCTTCGCCGTTGGATTGAAACCGGGCAATCGAATATTTCCCTTCTCCCGTCAATTTTCCAACCAGCTTGGCCGATTCCAAATGAAAAACATGCGGTGGCGCTGCCGCCCCAAAACTGATCACTGCGTGACCCAGCTTCTTGGAAATGTCGAAATCCAACGGCTCAGCAGGGAGGGGGACTGTCCGGCCCACTTTCCAGTCAGATGCCCGAAGCTCCATCATGCGGTGCGGATTCCGCGCTAGCGCCCAAACCGTTTGGCCGTCGTTGGAAAGCCGGATATGGTCTACCGGTTGCCCCAGACTTACCTTTCGGCTGAACTTTAAGCTGGCCGAATCGATCTCATGGATTGTTCCGTTAGCTGAAGTTAACGCGTAAACACTGGGCCGCGTGGGATGCGCGATCACTTCCGACGGCTTGCCTTCCAGGGGAATATGCTTGGCAACCGCGAAGGCGGAAAGATCAACAACTGCGATAGCTTGTCCTTCCTGATTGGCAACGAAGGCATAGCCAGGAAAGCCTGAAGCTTTGGGTTTGGAACAGGCCGCGGCAGCTCCAGCGGCCAGCGACAGAAATGTGCGGCGATACATGAGGTCCCTACTATTGTACGGCCTTTGGCCGAATTGTCCGCTATTCCTGACGCAGCGCCACAGCCGAGTCTATAGCTGAAGCCCGGCGGGCTGGCAAAATGCCAGCGAGCAGAGATTTTTATCGAGCCGGCGAGGATTCAAGATGTTTTTCAGTTTCGTAAACCAGGACATGCTCATTTCCCTTTTTCCGGCGAATTCTATGCGTGGCGAAGCTCGAATTACGCCCTCGGAGAAATTGCCCACGTTCATTTCTCCGCAGCTTGCTGAAGCCTTTCAACTTCCCTGATTAGTAGATTCGGGCTCGCCGCTTGTTTTCGGTTACCGTCCATTCCGAGGTGATCCATCCGCCCCCCTGTCAAGACATTCTGCGCAATTTACCACAAGCTCAACCGGACACACTTCTCCCTTTAGGACTGCCCGCCAAAGCAGCCTTGCTGGTTTTACCAACTCACTTTTTCGGTTCCCCAACCGTAAAAGCGCGCAGGGTTTTCCATGTGCCGGTCAAACTGATTGTGTGACTCGAATCGATCCGAGTGCCTCTACCCATCTTTCGGCGAGTGAAGGACTTTTTGCTGAGAGGACGTTGGCCAACGGGTTAATCTCTCGCTTTAATCATTGCGCATGGCCTTGCTGGGCTACCCGCTCGATTTCTGCAGGTAGCTGAAAATACGGCAAATATAAATTTCAAAGTTCGGAACTGTCAATTGTTTGGGTCAAATTGGGTTTGTTTTGACGAAGCGAATCGGATCATTGTGAAGACGGCATTTATCGGCCAATCTGCGTACGAAAATTCCGGGGCGGATTGTGTGACTCGAATCGATCCGAGTGCCTCTACCCATCTTTCGGCAAGTGAAGGACTTTTTGCTGAGACGACGTTGGCCAACGGGTTAATCTTTCGCTTAAATCATTGCGCATGGCCTTGCTGGACTACCAGATCGATTCCCGCAGATAACTGAAAATGCGGCAAATATAAATCTCAAAGTTCGGAACTGTCAATTGTTTTAGTCAAATTGGGTTTGTTTTGACGAAGCGAATCGGATCATCGTGAAGACGCTATTGGCCTGCATTAACGGCCACTCTTTCCCGGGCTGGCTCAGTATTGTAAAGTTCTTGGTTAAAGAAAGCCGATCTATCCGCTTATACAAACCAAGCTACTCGAAATCGTATCCTTAGAACTGTGTTGCCGTTTCTTCTCGCTCAAGTGCTTACGCTTTCCGGTCCTCTCGGCGATTGGGCCGCTGAGATTGGGCGCCTTACTGGCTCGCCCGTCGTCATCCTCCGCCTGCAGAATGGGGAGCCACCGAACGCAGAGCCGCATCGCCGTCTGATAGCCCGCTACTTCACCGACACCTCTTTTGTCGAAATGTTCAGCGCCGCCCAGGCGATGAGCATTAATCCAAAAGACCCCATCGCGAAGTTTCAATATGTCCTGATCAACAACCAACTTGCTCCAAGAGATACCGCTGACGTTGAAGGTCTGGTGGCTCATGAGCTCGGCCATTTGTGGATCAAGGCGCAAGGGTTTTCAACCGCCCAATTTGTGCCTGGAAAAACCGCCTGCCTTTCTGTTGTTACCGGCGACATCGTTCAACATATCGTCATTCGCAATGAACTGGATCGCAGGCAGATTCAATGGCGACCGGCTTGGATTCGCGGCATCGAACCAGCACTGGCGCAACTTGAAATGGACGTAGACCGAAGCGGTGACAAAGTGCCGGTTTGTCAAAAATTAGTGCAGATTCTACTTTGGGTGGATATTGAATTAGGTATCAGTTCCAAAGATTGGCCGAAGCGAACACGTTTGCTTGAACTTATGGCCATTCGTTTTCCAGAAGTGGCCACAATCGCTGAACCCCTGTGTGACGGCCTTCGTAATGCGCAATTGCTGAATAAACAAGTGCATCGGGCGACATTAGTGAGCGTGTTCGGCGTACTTAAGAAATTTGCAATATCCCAGCAGGAATAAGGATTTTTCTTTTTTACCTGGAAATTGTTGTCTACTTGTATGCCCTATGCTACAGTGCAAATTGGCCCCCCTCAAGCCGAATTCCACCATCTTCATAACAGTTCTCAAGCTGGTGTTTGACGGCCTTCACATTTCCGGGCAGAGTCTAATGCTTTTCCCCAGAGGCTCAGGAGTAATTTCGGTTCCATGAATTTCCGGTCGCTTTTTAGCCTTTTTTCGTCCGACCTTGCCATTGATCTCGGCACGGCCAACACCCTTGTTTACGCCAAGGATAAAGGGATCGTAGTCAACGAGCCATCGATCGTTGCAATCAATAAGAACACCGGCGAAGTAGAAGCCGTTGGTAAAGAAGCCAAGGAAATGCTTGGCCGCACACCTGGCAATATTGTCGCCATCCGGCCAATGAAAGACGGCGTCATCGCCGATTTCAAAGTCGCCGAGCGCATGCTGAATTACTTCATTCAGAAAGCGCATGGCCGCAAAATGTTGGTGCATCCGCGCATTGTGATCGGCGTTCCCAGCGAAATCACGCAGGTTGAAAAACGTGCTGTTGTGGATTCCGCCTTTCGCGCCAAAGCTTCGGAAGTTTACCTGGTGGAGCAGGCCATGGTGGCCGCAATCGGTGCTGGTTTGCCCATCACGGAACCCTCCGGTAACATGGTCGTCGATATTGGCGGCGGTACCACTGACGTTGCTGTGATTTCCCTTTCCGGTATTGTTTATGCGCGTTCGGTTCGCGTTGCCGGCAACGAAATGGATGAGGCGATTATTCAATACTTGAAGCGCAAGTACAACCTTTTAATTGGGGAACGTACTGGCGAACAAGTGAAGATGCAGATCGGTTCAGCTTATCCGCTTGACCGCCCGATTACGATGGAAATCAAGGGCCGCAACTTAATTGAAGGTGTCCCGAAAACCCTAACCATCGAAGATTCCGAAATCCGTGAAGCCCTTGCTGAATGCGTTGCCACCATAATGAATGCCATTCGTGTTGCTTTGGAACGGACTCCGCCGGAGCTTTCAGCAGACATCAGCGACCGCGGTATTGTGCTCACTGGTGGCGGCGCGATGCTCAAGAATCTGGATAAGCGAATTCGCGAAGAAACGGGCCTGCCTGTTTCCATCGCCGAAGATCCGCTTGCTTCCGTCGTGCTTGGCACCGGTAAAATGTTGACTGATTTCAAATTGTTGAAACGAATCGCCATAGAATAAAGTGAGAAACGGGCAATAATAGCCCCTCCTTATGGATCTGATTCTTAGCCGCTTCCGGAGTTTGGCCTTCCTGGTAGTCGTTATCCTGGCCCAACTCATTTTGCTCGGCTACCAAAAGCAGAGCAAGAACGACATGCCAATGATTCGTGTCTGGGCGGTTACTGCTGTAACGCCCTTGGCGCGAGTATTGGAAAGCGTGCGCAGTAACACGTTTGGATTCGTGAAAAACTACTTCGTCCTGGTTGATCTGCGCGAGGAGAACAAGCGCATAAAAGAAGACCTTGGCCGGTTCAAGCTGGAAAATCAGTTTCTCAAGAATGAGCTTTCCACTGCGGACCGTGTTCAGGCGCTGAGCCGCTTTCAGAACGATCGTCCTGCTGCGTTTTGTCATTCAATTCAGCCGGTACCGGAGACTGAATATGGATGGGCGGTTGCACTCCTTGCAACACATCGGGAATTGCCTGATGCACGCCTTCAATCACAATCAGCACTTCTTCCAGCCCGGACTGCAACTGACTGGGAACGAACTGAATGTCTTTGAACGTCTTGCCGGGCTTGACAATTTCCACTTTCCCGACAGGCAAGCCCTTTGGGAAAATGCGGTCTTCGCCCGAAGTGAAAAACTCTTCGCCCACTTCCACCTTATCCTCGTTCTGGATGTAATCAATCACCACGCGGCTTTGCCCAGTGCCCTTCAACGTTCCATGTACGCGGTTCTTTTGCGAGATCACGCCAGCGGCAAAACTGGAATCGGTTACCAACAGCACCTGAGCCGAGATCGGATAAGAGGCAACTACTTTTCCCACAATGCCATCCTGCGTGATAACAGCCATCCCCCGTTCGACCCCACTTGAAGTTCCGCGGTCGACAAAAACCATTTTGGAATTCGTACCAGTGCCGGTGCCAATGACGCGTGCGGCCACCGT
>JBBRJC010000088.1:0-9917 GCA_038220135.1 Bryobacterales bacterium
TGGTTCAACAAATCTGACGGGCTGGATGAAGAGCTTGCATTTCATTTGGAGCAGCTTGAACAGGATCGTATTTCCGCTGGAGATGCACCCGTTGAGGCGCGCGTCGCAGCACGAAAGAAGCTGGGCAACACCACCCTTGTACGAGAAAACGTTTTTGATTTGAGCCCCATTCGATTGATCGATGATGCGCTGCGCCACATCCGGTTTGCATTGCGTACGGTTGGCCAGCACGGCGGAACTTATGGGGCGGCTATCGGCATATTGGCGCTCGGTATTGGCATGAGTGTGACCATTTTCTCGCTGGTACAGGCCGTCATTCTTCGTCCGCTACCCTTTCCACAACAACAATCCATCGAGGTTATCTGGAAGAAAGATTTGCGCTCCGGCGTGGCACTTGTGGAAATGGCCTATCCGGAATTGCGCGACCTGGAAGGCAATATCAAGGCCTTTGAATTCGTCGCCATGATGCCCCCTTCGCTGTACGGTTATGGCCGCGTAATGCAGTTCCTGGGACGGGAGCCGGTGCAAATTGAAGGCACGCCGGTGACGAAAGATTTCTTTCGAGTCTTAGGCGTCTCGCCAATACTGGGCCGCGATTTCCTGAGCAGTGATGAGCAATCGGGCGCGGCACCAGTTGTAATTTTGACGCATCGTATATGGCGCGAACAATTCGCAGCCGACCCGCAAATCATCGGGCAGCAGGTGCGCATGAATGGCACAGGAACTACGGTCATTGGCGTAATGCCGCCAGCAGTCGAATTCCCAAGAGGCGTAGGTGTTTGGTATCCGCTCTTTAACGTCAATGCCAGATTAGACCGAAGAGGAGCAACCTTCCTCCAAGCGATTGCACGAGTACGTCCCGGCTCATCCCGCCCGCAAATGGTGGCGCAAGTGGGTGCTTTGTTCAAGCGGCTTGCTCAAGAATATCCAGCATTCTATTCCGCCTCGCAGGAAGCGGTGGTCACTTCATTGCCAGATTATTGGATGGGCTCGGCACGACTGCATTTGTGGATCTCTCTAGGCGCCTCACTTTTACTCTTGCTCGCCGCATGCGTTAGCGCGGGCAATCTGATGCTATCTCGCGGACTCGCCCGGCGGCGAGAGGTTGCCACACGCGCATCTCTCGGCGCATCGTCTGCGCAAATCATGATGCAATTTGCAGTGGAAGGGGTGACGGCTGCCCTTATAGCCACAGTCGCAGGATTGCTATTAGCCATGGGAACAATTCAAGTTTTAGTGATGTGGGCACCGGCCGATATTCCCCGGCTGTCTGAAGCTACGCTCGACTGGCAGGGCTTCGCCTTTGCCACCGCTGTCAGTTGCTTTGCTGCGATAGTTTGTTCAATCGCGCCGGCCAGTTTGGCATTGCCTAAAAACCTTGACGCGCTACTTCGGCAAGGCGGCTCTCGCTCGTCGGGAACGCTTACCGGCAAACGGCTTCAGGATGTTTTCGTGATGTCGCAAACGGCGATAACGGTAATGCTGCTATCCATGTCGCTACTTCTGTTTTTGAGCTATCGAGCCATGTTGCGTAGTGACCTTGGCTTTCAGAATGTCGACACAGTGTCAATGAATCTTGCATTTCGAGGGAGTGCTGCAACGCCCCAAATGAGGCGAGCGTTCTACACGACGTTGATCAACCGGCTGCGAGATTCTGGGGGCGTGACTAGTGCCGCAGGCGTATTGGTGCGCCCACTGGAAGGCACAGTTGGTTGGGACAGGTCCTACCAATTTGAATTCGAGAATGGACGCAAGCCCGACGAGATGCCTTCCGCCAATTACGAAGCCGTCACACCCGGATATTTTTCAACCGTGGGTCTGGCATTGCTGGAGGGCCGTGACTTCACAACTCGCGACGGCGAACATGCAGAGCAGGTGGCAATCATCAGCCGGTCCCTGGCCGAACGTTTGCCAAAGCAAGGGCGCACTCCAGTGGGCGAACGATTGCGATTCGGCAAAGATCCCAGCGCAGAATTGCACAAGGTAATCGGCGTAGTTGCCGACGCCCGCTACCGCCGCGTCACCGAAACCGGGGACGACATCTACGTCAACCACGAACAAGCTCTGGCTCCGACAAACTACCTGGTAATTCGCGGCACACGCAGCACGCCTGAGCTAACCAATTTAGTACGGCAGACCGTGGCCTCTATTGACGCCAACCAAACCATTGCCGGTGTTGCAACATTGCAGGAATTGATTGACCGCGACACGGCGCGACATAGGTTCAACATGATTCTACTTCTATGGTTCGCCGGGTGCGCTCTGGTTTTGGCAGCGGCTGGGATCTACAGTGTGATAGCGGAAACAGTGGCCTCGCGAACCAGGGAACTTGCAATTAAGCTCGCCTTAGGTGCGAGAGGTTCAAGGCTAATTGTGGAAATGCTGAGCGGTGCGCTTTTTGTGGTGTTGATTGGAGAAGTGGCCGGTGCGCTGGGTGCATACGGACTTGGCCGGCTTGCACAGGAACTGCTTTACGCGGTGTCTCCGTCAGACCCCGCAGTTTTGGGCGCAGTGGTCGCGTTCCTGTTTTTCATCTCATTTCTGGCCGCGTTGCTACCGGCATGGCGAGCCACTTTGCTTGATCCGCGAAGTTCGTTACAAGCTGAATAAATAAGGCATGCGCGCGGAGGACGATTTCCACTCCGCTCGCAGCACCTTCGCTGCTGCTCTTCCAAACTCGCCCCCAACTCTTGCCCGATCACTGGCGGGGTGCGGCCTGAACACGGATCTGCATGCCGAGGGACGTTGTTTGATCCCAAAGGCTGGTTGCAATTGGAACGACCAAACTGCGCTCAGCGAACTCTTTTCTCGTCGTCCCAGCCCCTCGATTCGCCGTGGCTTTCCAACTCGCACCGCCAACTTTCGACCGGCGGGGAGTACCCAAAAGCCGGATCAAACTCGCTTCATCCCAAGAGTTCGCTAAGCAGATTGAACTACCTTTCTGGTGTGGACCTTTAGCCGCGCCCCTGCACGCATGGTGCTCTGCGGTCTTTCCAACTCCGGCGTCTGAATCTTCGCCCATTCACCGGAAAGGCGAGGCGGTGCTTATCCTGGCAGTTCCTTCGCAAGAGATATAAATCAGGCCGGTTCACGCCGCACAATTTTCATCCCCCCACCCTGCACCATATTTCGCTGCAACTTTTCCAACTCCCGCCGCGCAACTTTCGCCCAATCACTTGAAGGATCCAGCTTGAGATAAGTTTTCCAGTGCAGTACGGCCTTTGCAGAATCACCTTCGCCTTGATAAAGCAGTGCTAAATTGTAATGCGCGTCCCCATATTGTGGATTGATGCGCAATGCTTCAAAGTACGCTTGCTGGGCATGTTCGCGATCCCCTTTTTCGTCGAACAGGTTTCCCAGATTGAAGTGCGCCAAGGCGTAATCGGGATCGGCCGTGATGGCGCTCTGGTAATAGCTTTCGGCTTTCTTCCAGTGGCGCATATGAAATTCAATCGTGCCCAGATTCACAAGCGACCCTGCGGCATTGGCGTTCAATTCAATCGATTTTTCGTAGGCGGCAATGGCTTCGGCGATGGGCCCACCAGTCTGCTCCACCTCCAGGCCCTTTTGAAACCATTGATCTGATTCCGCAACCAGCGCCTCCTGCTTGCGCTTCTCATCCCCCGGTGATTCTTTGCGGGCGAAAGCGACAAGCCGCCGCACCTCGGCCTTGTCAAAATTCAGCAACAACTGCCCGGTCATCGCCTCAATTTTTTGGCCTTCAATTTCGGCCCGTAGTTTCTTCCCGTCGAGAAATATTTTGGCGACAGACAGCGGATTGCCAGCCTGTTCCAGCTTCCCGCGCAGCACTTCCATGATGCGTTGAATGCGGCTGGGCGTGATTTTCTGTTCGCGCAACGAGCTCAGCATCCGCAGGGCGATCAGATCACTGAAGCCGTACTGCGTCTTAGTGGCAACGAATTTTCTTCGCTCCCACCCGGCGAGTTGCCGTTCGCTGATGTTCACCAAACGGAGAACTTGCGCGCGCGTCCAGCTTTGAGATGTACTCTGGCTAGCCACTTCGTGATTGTAGCATTCGCGATTGTGGACATCTTGTGGAAATAAAAAAGAGTTTCCAGCCAGCGTTCAGCGGCTTGTTATCTGCAATATGGCGGCAAGCGATGTGTCGAGACTGCCAACCACGGGGATCCCGGTTTCAATGCTGAGTTCGCTGGCAAGGTGTGCCATGGAAACCTGCGCCAGCACAATGCCATCAACCGCGTGCACGGCAACCATCTCCATCGCAGCGGCTCGAACCAACGCGTCGTGAGTGGTGCGATCACCATCAAACAGGGCCTGCAGGGCGTGTAGAATGCACAGAGTAGGCAGTTCAATTTGCCGCCCACAGGCAGCTTCAAGAAGGAGTCCGTGCGTTGTTGCAACCGTCGCCGGAAAGGTGCCAATACTCCGATCTTGTTGCCAAAGGCAACGGCCTGCGCAGTCATCGGTTCATCAATCTTGATCACAGGAAAGGAGGAGTCCCACGCCCGCAACATCGTCATGGTTGCGGCGGGAACAGCGGAACAGGTAAGCATCGCCATCTCTGCACCATACTCATCGCGAGCTGTTTCGAGCATGGAAATAAAGCGCTTATCGGCACGTTCCATATCGACGGCATCGAGGTAGCGCATCAGCCCGTCATCAAGCAAATTGTAGATGTCCAGTTGTGGCGCATGGGCGGCGTAAAAGCGATTTACAGGTTCAAGCGAAGCCCGCGTGGCATGCACGATGGCGATAGGGATTTTGGTCACCGAACCGTTATAACACTTCAGACAAAAGGGTCGCGCTATGTTATATTGAAGGGGTCCCCACATGTGGGCCTGTGGCGCAGTTGGGAGCGCGCTTCCATGGCATGGAAGAGGTCGACGGTTCGAACCCGTCCAGGTCCACCAATCTCCTCAAACACTTACGAGTGACCCCCCGCTCTTGGCCAACAACAAGGGACAGTCCCCGATCTAAGCTAGTTTGCTCAGCGAGCGAGTGATTATGTTATTATCTCGCACGGCTCTTGGAAATCCCAAATGAGATCGCAGCGTTAATCACATGCCACCAACCAAAGATCAGAAGCAGCCGGGAGCAGAGAACAGCAAACTAGTTTGTGGCGTCGTTATGCCAATCTCGACCATCGATGGATGTTCTGAATCTCACTGGTCTGATGTGATGGATATCTTGACCGAGACTATAGAGGCAGCTGGATTCGAACCCAACCTAGTGAGCAACGCAGATGATGTCGGCATTATTCAGAAGAGGATCATTCAAAATCTCTACGACAACCCAATTGTCGTGTGTGACCTTAGTGGAAAGAATCCAAACGTAATGTTTGAACTCGGCATCAGATTGGCGTTTGATAAACCAACCATTATCATAAAAGACGACAAGACCTCCTACTCCTTCGACACATCCCCAATTGAACATCTACAGTATCCACGGGATCTCCGTTTTTCTCGCATTGTAGAGTTTAAGGCCAAATTGGCGGACAAGATCAAGGCTACGCATGCGAAGGTTACTTCCGATAATTCTTACACCACGTTCTTGAAGCATTTTGGCGAATTCACTGTCGCCAATTGGACAAGAAGAAAGTCTCAGGTCAGGAGTATATATTAGAAGAACTAAGGAACATTCGAATCGCAATACGCCGTTCTGAGAAAAACCAATTTCCAGATCGGTGGTCAAAAAAAGACAAGGATGGTGGCATTGACATCTGCATACAAGACGTCCCCGAAGAGAACGTCCGCCGCCTCATTGCATTTGCCAAAAACAATCCGTTTGTTGGCGCTTGCCAAGTTGTTCCGCACGGAGACCATACGCATCTCATCGTAAAGCTTCTTTCTGGCCCGGTTGACGCAACCAGAAGCCTTCGCAATGATCTAGAAGAAATCTTAGAAGGCGATCGCTTGCGGCAAGACCACAATGAGAATGCCAGCGTGAAATAGCGCTTCCATAGTCATGGAAGCGGTCGACGATTCGGACCAGGCTCAGTCCACCAAAACTTCATATACTTTCGAGCCTCTGCCTTCAGGTTCACCAAACTCACCCTAACTATCCCGCGCGCTTCAGCCCATCTCGGATCGCTCGCTTGAGCACCGTCTGATAGCCAACGCCGGACTTTTCCGCCACCTGTTTCGCACGCTCCAGATCCGCAATCGAAATGCGAATGGAAATTGCGCGCGTGGCGTTCTCTTTGGCCAGTTCCATGAGACGTTCCAGTTGCTTCGGATCGGTCTTGGTGGCTTTCGAGCCAGGTGAACGAATCACCGTCCCTGCTCTCAGCGCGCGGGCGAACTCGCGCTGCGTTTGCTGGCGGCCCGCAGGTGTCGCGGACCAGTCGGCCTCTTCTGTTTCAGACTTGAGCTTAGGAAAGCTTCTCGATTTGATGGGCATACTTCCTCCTCTCCACTGGATTCATCTCGTAGGCTGTAACCGTCCGGAACAGCTTCCGCCGAATGGTAAACACGACAACCATGTAACGGCCCGATGCCGTCTTTCCGAAAAGTTTCCAGCGTTTTTCATCCTGGACGGTTTTCGCGGGGAAGATTAAGTGCGGGCGGTCCACCATATCCTCCACTTCGAAGGGCGAAACTGAGTGACGCAAGATGTGACCCACATTGGCCGCGTCCCAGTCGAAGGCTTCGACAGCGTCCATTCACATCAGTATATACGGGAACGGTATATACGCGCGCGAATGAATTAACGCTCAGACCTGCGTTTTGCTGAGCCGGATAATGCACTCGATAATTCGTTTTGGAACCTTTCTCTAACGTTTTCGCAACAGGCGCGTCAATAGGTGTGGAACTTGAGCGGCCGCAAGGTTCCGGAAGAAGAATTATCAGGGAGTCGTCATGGTTAGCATGTTTCATTTTATTACAATTTTGGGGTTCGCAGCAGCACTTTGTTTGGCGCAACCCGTACCACCTATACCACCAGTTCCTCCAATTGGACCGATTGAACTGCATTCCTTTGTCAGCATCAATGGGCGCAGCTATCTGGGTGTCAATGTGAAGGAAATCGACTCCAAGCGCAGCAAAGAACTTGGCCTCAGCGATGAACACGGCGTGGAAGTCACGCAGGTTGAGGACAACTCTCCCGCAGCAAAAGCAGGCCTCAAGGTTGGCGACGTGGTGCTTGATTACAACGGCCAGCGTATTGAAGGCACCGAGCAATTTGTCCGAATGGTCCGGGAGACGCCCAATGGCCGGCAGTTGAAGTTGAACGTACATCGGCAGGGTTCAACTATGGCAATGACGGCAACTGTAGCACCTCGTCAAATGAAGCCCATCAGCGGTGACACGTTGCGGGCCTCGCAGGAAGCACGGAAGGTGGCGGAAAAGGCCAGAGAAAAAGCGAGAGAGCAGATAGAGAAGGCGAGGGAACAATTTGAACGTTTTCAAGTCGATACGCCTCGGGCTTACATGGGCTGGAATAATGCGCCTCTGGGTGTTGAAGCGGAATCGGTAAGCGATCAATTGGCTTCGTTTTTCGGGGTAAAGGAAGGCGTGCTGGTTCGGTCGGTAAAGAAGGATTCGGCGGCTGAAAAGGCCGGCATCAAAGCTGGGGATGTGATCGTTAAAGTGGATGGCAGTAAGGTAACAACTCCGAGAGAAATCTCAAGCCAACTTCGTGCCGCCAAAGAAAAGAAGAGTTTATCAGTACAGCTTATGCGGGAACGGAAAGATGTATCCGTTGATGTTGCACTGCCTGAACCCGAACCAGCAAGGGTAGTGCCTCCTAGGGCAAGGGTGATACGAGTAAATCCGGCTGCACCAAAAGCGCAGCAGGATTTTGAAGTTCAATTCTGAACGTCGAAACACAACAAGTAAATCAAAAGGGCCGATCGGATATTCTTCGCCGGCCCTTTTGTTATTTGAAAAACTCAACCAAAGTCTAGCGGAAGCCAGCAATCAAGCCATCTGGATTCCACTCACGACCCGCTGCAAAAAACTGCTGATGCGACAGATTGCGGTAAACATTACCCGCAACTTGCGCCGCCATGCCACCGTTCACCTGCTTGCCGCCTGTCAACAGAACCACAACAACCAGCTTGTTTCTTCCCACTTCGTTAAAACTACCAAACCAACCCAAATGCGTCGGGCTGTTCTTGTCGGTACAAGTGCCGGTTTTGCCCAAAATGGGTTCGTTTGGATCGTAAGCCGCACGCCTTGCCGTACCATATTCAACGGCTGCCATCATGCCCGGTTTCAACTCCGGAATTTGCTCGCCGATATCAAGAGTCCGCTTCACCCGTGGACGGAAAGTGGCCACTTCCTTTGAGTTGCGTGGATATTGCAAATAGTACATGGTGCCGCCATTGGCGATCGAAGACAGTAGGGAAGCCAGTTCCAGCGGAGTAACCGTGATGCCCAAGCCATAGCTGGTCATCATCCCCACCCCACCGTACTTGGGCGGCTCAGTCGGATATTCACCCGGATGTTCACCATCGATTCCAATACCAGCTTTCTCGCCTAACCCCAGCAATTTCGAGTACTTAGTGACGCGATCGAAGCCAAGCATGCTGCCGACATTGGCAAAATACGGATTGTTAGAATGAGCCAAAGCCTCGGTAAGATTCAGGCTGTTGCGGCGGTCGATACGGACCATCGTATTGCGGTCGATCACGCCCTCGCTCAAACCTGCCAGCGCGCAAACCAACTTAATTGTGGAGCAGGGCTGAAAGCCGCTTCGCAACGCCAGTTTCTGGTTCACGATGGTCAAGATTCGGCCGGATTGTGGATCGGAAACCACGATGCTGCCGTTAAAAGGCCCCAGCGCGTCCACTGCGGCACGTCGAATTACAAGATCTTCACCTTCAATATTGTCTCCCATCGTGGAATCCGCAAATGATGGTTCTTTCCAGTTGTCTACTGGCACCTTGCGCGCAACGGCGCTCTTGACTGTAGACTTTTTCTTCTTCTTCGACGCAGAAGTCGTCGCAGCCTCGCCGGAAAAACCAGCAAGAAAACAAAGAAGGATCATTCCAATGACAGCGTTTCTCTGGCGCCGCATGCTTCACGTCCTACATTATTTGATAAGCGCTCTTCCTCTGGGAAGGCGCGTGGGATTTCCCCACCCTATTACTCATCGGCAGTCGGATCTTGAATCTTGACGGATTTATGACCCAACAGTCAATTCCCCAAGATAAATTTACCTGAAAAAAAAGTACCGACTAGGCCGCCGTCCAACCACCATCGATCGTTTGAATACTTCCCTGCACAAAACCTGCCTCATCTGAGGCCAGATAAAGCACCATATGGGCGATCTCTTCCGGCTTACCCAACCGGCCTATTGGCTGGCGCTGATTCAACTGCGCCCGCACTTCAACCTTTTCATGCTTGTGATACTTTTCCAAGTACGATTCCACAAAAGGCGAATCCACAGTGCCAGGGCAAATGCAGTTAACTCGCATCTGGGTGGGATACTCTACCGCCAACTGCCGAGTCATCGCAACCACTGCGCCCTTGGTCATGCAATATCCAAATCGGCGCTTAATGCCGATCAAACCCGCAACCGACCCAATGTTTACCATTGCCCCATGCGAGGCCAATAGCAGTGGCACAGCCGCTTTGGTCACAGCGTACATGCCGAAAATGTTTACCCGGTACAAGCGGTCAAAATCTTCTGGAGCACATTCTTCAATACTGCCTACGTGCCCAATGCCGGCGCTGTTCACCAGCACGTCTAACTTCGGAATCGATGCAAACACCGCAGCCACTTGTTCCAGGTTAGTGATGTCGCAAGTGTGGGCCGTTGCTCCAGGTAACTCCGCCGCCAAACGGGCCGCACCGGCTCCATCCAGATCAACAATATGGACCGAAGCACCCGCGGCAGTCAACACGCGCGAAGTGGCTTCGCCAATTCCACTGGCACCGCCAGTAACTAAGGCCACCCGGCCATCAAGACGAAAGGGGACAGACATGCTCGTC
>JBBRJC010000089.1:0-9875 GCA_038220135.1 Bryobacterales bacterium
TCGACACTCTGGTGGTTTTGATGGGTGTGGAAAATCGGGAGCGGATTGCGGCGGAACTGATTTCGTTGGGGCGGCCGGGAACGCAGCCTGTGGCATTTGTGGAGCGCGGCTCAACGGACCGTGAGCGCGTGGTTGAAGCAACTTTGGATCAAGTTTCACGTGGCGAAGTGGAAGTTTCCTCGCCGGCTGTTTGGGTGATTGGGGAAGTAGTACGGATGCGCAGCCAGTTGGTTAGGGTGCGCGAGGAGGTGTTAGTTGCCCGCTGAATTGCCATTGTTGAAACACCAGCATGACCACCGGTTCACGTTGTTGATGGATGACAAAAAAAGTCTAATTCCAAACCGTAAACCGAATGCAGGGGAACAATACCGCTTTCACTTCGATATCAGCACCTGCATCGGGTGCAAGTGTTGCGTGGTTGCCTGTAACGAACAGAACGGAAATCCGGCACACATCAACTGGCGGCGTGTGGGTGAAATTGAAGGTGGAGTGTATCCCCAGACGCAGCGCTTTCACATGTCGATGGGCTGTAACCATTGCCTGGAACCGGCTTGCATGATTGGGTGTCCGGTGGAAGCTTACACGAAAGATGAAACTACAGGCATTGTATTGCACAGCGCCGATACGTGCATTGGCTGCCAGTATTGCACGTGGAATTGTTCGTATGGTGTGCCGCAATTTAATGAAGACCGGGGCGTGGTGGGCAAGTGCGATATGTGCCACGGGCGGCTTACTGCCGGTGCTGCACCTGCTTGCGTGAACGCTTGTCCGGAAGGTGCGATTTCGATTGAGCTGGTAGATATGCTGGCGTGGCGTGTGGATCATGCTTCGGCCGATGCGCCGGGAATGCCGTCTTCCGATGACAGCCTGTCGACAACGCGAATCACGATGCCTGAAATGGCGATTCCAGCTTTGGGCCGGGTGGATATTACGCGGGTTCAGCCGGAACATGCTCATCTTTCGCTGGTGTTTTTACTGGTTTTGACACAACTGTCGGCAGGGGCGTTTGCTACCTTCTGGTTACTGGAAATGATGGGCGTGCAGTTGGGGGCGATGGCTGGACTGTTGCCTTTGGTTATCGGGATGATTGCATTAAGTGCAGCGCCGATGCATTTGGGGCGCCCCATTCATGCTTATCGTGCTATCAAGAATTGGAAGCGGAGTTGGCTGAGCCGCGAGATATTGGCGCTTTCGATGTTTGCTGGTGCAGCCACAGCTTATGCGGGTGCGCTGTTTCTGGGGCTCCCGATGACGGGATGGCTGGCGGCTGGGGCACTTGGTGCGGGCATTTTAGGCGTAATGAGTTCCGCTCGAATTTATATTGTGAAAGCGCGGCCATCATGGAATAGCGCCTTTACGATGGTTGATTTTTACCTGACTGCGGCAGTGCTGGGGCCACGGATATTGCTGGCTGCAGGATCGAGCAATAGCGATGTTGTGTATTGGCTGGCAGCGGCGGCAACGGTTGCGCAGATTGTGAACCATCTGGTACGGTTCCACTGGTTGAAGAGTTCCAAGCAGCATGAGTTGAAGGCTTCGGCAGGATTGTTGATGGGCGTGTTGCATGACCAGGTGCAAGCTCGTTACCTGTTGTGGGGCTTGTCGTTGATGACGTTGTTTTTCAGTCCGGTGGCTTCGTTTGTTTTGGCGTTGCTGGCGGAATCGGTTAGCCGTTGGTTGTTCTTTTGCAGCGTGGTGCCAAAGACGGTTGCTTCAACATATTTGACTCCGCGAGGTGCAACTTCATGAAGACTTGGAAACGGCTTTTAGGCATTGATAATCTGAGCGAGCAGTATGCCTACACAACGGATCCGGTGCTGGGCCACACGTCGGCCAAGCGTGCGGCAGACAGTTGGGTGAAAACTACATGCGGTTACTGTTCAGTTGGCTGCGGCATGGAGTTGGGGGTTAAGGAAGATAAGATTGTCGCGGTACGAGGGTGGGAATCACATCCGGTGAATTTGGGCAAGCTTTGCCCGAAGGGGCTTTCCGAGCATCACATGGTGAGTGCTTCCAATCGGCTGACGCATCCACTGTTGCGAAAGGACGGCAAATTGGTTCCCGTGGGTTGGGATGAAGCACTGAACGTGATGGTTGAAAAGTTTCGCGCCTCGCAACACTAGCATGTGCCGGGGGCTCTTGGGGTGATTGGTACGGGCCAGTTGTTGACCGAGGAATTCTACACGCTGGGCAAGCTGATTCAGCTTGGTTTTGGCACTAATAATTGCGACGGCAACACCACACTTTGCATGGCTAGTGCGGTGTCTGGGTATAAGCTTTCGTTTGGCAGTGACGGGCCGCCGGGTGCGTATAATGACCTGGCCACGGCTGATGTGATTTTCCTGATTGGTGCGAATATCGCCGATAATCATCCGATACTTTGCCAGCATCTTGAGGCGAACCCGAACAAGTTTCTTATAGTCGCCGATCCGCGAGTGACCAAGACGGCGATGCTGGGGAATTTGTATCTGCCGTTGAAGCCGAGAAGCGATATCGCACTGCTGAATGGCATGGCGCACGTTTTGATTCGCGAAGGGTTGATTAACCGCGAATACATTGATGCGCATACCAATGGGTTTGAAGATTTGAAGGCGCAACTGGCTGAGTATACGCCGGAGCACGTGGCGCAAATTACCGGTTTGACGGCTGAGACGATTGTGAAAGTGGCCTTACTTTACGGGCGTGCGAAGGCCGCGTTTATTGGCTGGACGATGGGTGTGAATCATTCCACGCAAGGTGCTGAGACGGTGAACGTGATCAACAATCTGGCGCTGCTTACCGGGCAGATTGGCAGGCAGGGGGCATCGCCATTTTCGATCACCGGGCAGTGCAATGCGATGGGGACGCGGGAAGCTGGATTTGCTTCCAGCATGCCGGGGTACCGCAAGTTTGAAAAGCGGGAGCATCGGGAAGAGTTGGCGGCGTTGTGGAATATCGACGTGGAGCGGATTCCGCAAAAGCGCGGCATGGCCTACCCGGACATTATTGAAGGCGCTGTGCGGGGAAAGATTAAATCGCTGTGGATCATTGCAACTAACCCGCTGGTTTCGTATCCGAACCAGAGCATATTGCGGCATGCATTGGGGGAACTGGAATTTCTGGTGGTGCAGGAGGGGTTTCATCCGACGCCTACTACGGAACTTGCGGATCTGGTTTTGCCGGCAGCAATTTGGGGCGAGAAAGAAGGGACCTACACCAATTCTGAGCGGCGCGTGAGCAAGACGAACATTGCGGTAACTCCTCCGGGTGAAGCGAAATCTGACTTCGATATCTTTCTGGCCGTGGCTGAAAAGCTGGGGTGCCGGGAGGAAATTTACCCAGGGTGGAAGTCACCTAGGGACGCGTTTGAAGAATGGCGGCGAGTGTCGAAGGGGCGGCTCTGCGATTATTCGGGAATGACATTTGAGTCGATTGAGGAACATGGCGGGTTGCAATGGCCATTTCCTGAAGGCAAGACAGATTATGCGCCGTCGCGACTTTATGCCGATGGCATTTTCGAGCATGACGATGGCAAGGCAAAACTGTTGCCTGTCGATTGGAAACCGTTCCCGGATCAGCCGAACACGAAGTATCCTTTCATCCTGAATACGGGCCGCACGGTGGAACATTGGCATACGCGCACCAAGACGGCGCAGGTTGCGATTTTAGAACGAATGGCTCCGAATGCGTGGCTGGAAATGAACCCACAGGATGCCCATCGTTTGGAACTCGAGCCACATCAAAAAGTGAAGATCACTTCCAGACGCGGTCGGGTTACTGGTGTTGAGTTGCGGATTACCGAGATCACGGCGCCGGGGCAGGTTTTCATGCCGTTTCACTTTGCCGAGACGAACGTGAATGAGGTGACGCAGGATGCGTTTGACCCCATTTCACGAGAGCCGAATTATAAGCAGTGTGCGGTACAGGTGGAACGGGTTTAACCTGAATTCCGAAGTTGCTCTGTAAGTTTGATTTCGGTGTCTCGGGAATGGATCTCGCTCCCAGGGTTATTCGTAAATGCCTGGGGGAAGAGCGTCGGCTTGTACAACTTCGGAATTCAGCTTAACGATTGATGATTGGGCGCAGGGGGCGCACGTACAGATTTCGGTAAGCGACCTGGCCGTGGTCTCCTTGCAGCATGATTGGGTTTGTTTTTCCTTCTGCTAAATTCATTGCTGAACGGGTTGGCCCTTCCACTTCTGCATTGTTTTGAACGGATAAGCCATTGTGCAAGACGCGCAGGAATTTGGCGTTCTCTGTTTTCTTGCCTGCAGCGTCGAAGCGCGGGGCACGAAACCAGATATGGAAACTCTGCCATTCCCCGGCGCGGCGACTGGCGTTTCTGGACGGGGCGGAACCACCCACACCTTCATTGTTGATCCAGCGATGATAGACGGCACCGCCGTCTGAAGTCTTCATCGGTTCACTGGAGCCGAAGCTGTCGAACACTTGAATTTCGTATAGACCATGCAGGTAGACGCCGGAGTTGGAGCCTTTGGGGATCAGGAACTCCAGATAAAGTTCGATGTCGCCAAATGTTTCATCGGTAACGATGTTGTGAACTTTGCCTTCGGGCCCATTCATGATACGGTCTCCGGGACCGGAGACAGCGCGCAGCCGGGTGGGGCCGAGCAAGCGTTCCCATACTACGGCGGGCGTGGTAATCCACTGAAGTGGTTTGTTATCTTGACCATGCCAACCGGCGAGATCGGTACCTTTAAAGACTGGTGTCCAGCCCTTTTCAATCAGGTAAGGGGCATCGCCGTGCGCGTCACCATCGTTGAGTTGGGCGTGCAGGAGTGTGGTGGCGGCCAGGGCGAACATGAGTATTCTTGCGGGAAACATTCCATCCTTTGTATCACGAACACGGGGCTGGGCAGGAGTAGAATGGGATCTGTGAGACGAATTATACTCACCCTAATCGCAGCCGGTGCGATATGGGCACAGAAACCGGAAAAGCCACTGCCGAAAAGCGAAGAGCCACCTGAAGAAGACACGACGCTTAAGGAGAAGAAGGAATATTCCTTCAATCCTGTCCAGGCAGAGGCAGAGATCAAGATCGGCAACTTCTATTTCAAGCAGGGGAAATTGAAGGCAGCGATTCTGCGTTTTCGTGAAGCGACACAGTGGAATCCACAATCGGCTGAAGCTTTCCTACGGCTTGGTACGGCACTAGAAAAATCGAAGGACAAGAAGGCGGCAAAGGAAGCTTACGCGAAATATTTGGAACTTGCTCCGGATGCCAAGAACGTTGCGGAGATCAAGAAGAAGCTTTGAGCGCCTGGATCAGGCGTTGCACCCCCTGATCGAAGTTTGGAAACAGATCAACATATTGAATCTTTTCCGCAATTCTGGCAGGTACTGCGGTATCTTCGAGGCGCACGGGTACGATAAACGTTTCTTCAAGCGGTTGCAGTTCGGCACATTCCATAGCCAGGCGAAGTTCAGAGTTGAATTGGCTTCGTTTTGCCATTGCGAGTTTGGAAAAGCAGGGCACAAAGAAGTCGCTGGCACGAATCGCCTTTTCAATGGCCCGCGGCCAATTCTGGCCGGCTAGCAACTTCTTTTTATCCATCCATGGTTTGAGCCCTGCGGCCTTCAATTTATAGTAAATCTTGAGTACGGGCGCTGAATCCTCGTCGACATGGGCCAGGAAGACGCGTGGTGATTTAGGTGGGTCAAAGGAAAATTCATCCTGATTTTCTGGCCGGAACTTGCCCAGGCTTTCAATTTCTACAGTTTTCCCTTCGCGCAAACAGCGGAGCACGATTTGGGCGATTTGTTCGGAGCTAACCAGTTGTTTTTGCACTGAAACTCCTTAATGCTTTGCCTTTTGCGCGTTCTTCCGAAACTCAAAATTGGGTAAAGCACCAGGGCGGAAAACACCCAGGGTGCCGAGGGAGGCGCTTTTTCCTTTGCGAAGCCGGTCTAATATACGATTGACGACAAAATCCAACTCGTCGGCGGCCTCTGCTGGAGTGACACCGGTTTCTTCGGCGATCTTGCGGGCCAGGTCTTCTTGCTGCATGTCTCTGAATCCTTTTCTCCAGGAAAACTGTAGCACTCCGAATCCTTGAACCGAACTTTGGGGTTTCTGAAATTCGCTGTAACCTATTACAGGCACAGCAGATACTAAATATTGGCTGGTCTGTGACCGGACTTTTCAGAGGCCTGATTTCTCATAGAAAAGAGTCCTGCGAATTTGGCGCTTCCGCAATTTTGGTGCAGCTCTCAGGATATTCAGGTTGCAGTTGCAACGCGGAGAGACCGGCGGAGTCGGCGTCCATGATTGGACCCGCACCGGTTAGGTGTCGTTGACCGGGTTAGGTTACACCAAAATTGCGGAAGAGCAGATTTCCGTGTCGTAGCAAACAGGAAATTTGGGGATGCCATCTTTCACAGTGAGGGACTGTAGAGACCGGTGTTCGCCGTCAAGGATTCGCTGCTAAGGAAGCCAATTGCGCGAGGGCGGACGATCCTGGTCCGCGAATCATACGCAGCTTTTCCACTCAGGCAATCGAAATTATCTTGAAGTACGATACTTATCGTAGTACACTTATCGTACATGATAAAAGACCCTCCCAAACCGACCGACGCGGAACTGGAGATACTTACTATTTTGTGGAGTCGCGGGGCCAGCACCGTACGCGAAGTCCATGAAGCAATGTCTGGACGCAAGGTAATGCAGTATACGACGGTACTGAAACAACTGCAGGTGATGACGGACAAAGGTCTGGTACGGCGCGATGTAGGGCAGCGTTCGCACGTGTATGAACCGACCCGCCCCTGCGGATGGACGCAACAACAACTGGCAAGTGACTTGTTGCTGCGGGCATTCAATGGCTCAGCAAGCGGGCTTATGCTGGGCGCGTTGTCGGCGCAACCTCTCTCAAAGCAGGAACTGTCCGAACTCCAAAAGCTATTATCCGATTATGCAAGGAAACTAAAATGACACATTGGCTGGAAGTATTAATGAGGACGCCTCTCACGGAGGCGATTGGATGGGTTCTGTTCCATTTCCTGTGGCAGGGTGCACTTATCGCCGTCGCGTTGCTGGCAACGCTGCACTTCATCCGATCATCCGAGCGACGCTATATCGCCGCATGCATTGCCATGGCTGCGACCGTGGCCGCATTCGCAGGAACACTTTTTTGGCAATGGCCCGGAGTCAATACTGGTCGCGGGACGAGCATTGTTACGAGCGCTATATTGATCGGCGAGAGTGCCACTGACGCCGGAACTTCTCGCATGTTTCAACCCTCTGAAATGTTGCATTGGGCGGTGCCGTTCTGGCTCGCCGGTGTGTTGTTTTTCCAGCTTCGTACTGTTGTTCGATGGATGGCGGCACGACGGCTGCGCACCTATGGAACTTGTGTTGCGCCTGCACATTGGCAAGGGCGATTGAGTGACCTATCAATCCGGCTACGCGTTTCGCAGCCTGTCGCATTATTCGAGAGCAGCCTTGCCAGGGTTCCTTCGGTGATCGGCCATTTGCGTCCGGCCATTCTGATTCCCGCCGGTTTGTTGGCTTCCATGCCACCCGATCAAATCGAAGCAATCTTGTTGCACGAATTGGCGCACATTCGGCGCAACGACTATTTGGTGAACCTATTGCAAAATGTCGCTGAGGGGTTGCTATTCTACCATCCGGCCATCTGGTGGATGTCGGGAATCATCCGAGTGGAACGTGAACACTGCTGTGATGACGCCGCAATCGCAACCGGCTCAGGTAACGCATACGAATATGCGATGGCGTTGGCCGCGCTGGAGCAGAGCCGTTGGGGTTCATCGGATATCACGGCTACAGCAGCGAGTGGTGGTAGCCTGGTGGGCCGCGTTCGTCGCCTCTTGCATCCGGAACAAACGCTTGCCCCGCAATCTGGATGGGCGCTGCCGGTGGTGATGCTTGGTGTGATGCTGGCGATAGCGGTTACCGCAGCACCCGCTCCGCAGGAGCCGAAAGCAGGTCCCTACATCAAGTGGCTCAATGAAGATGTTGCCTACATCATTAAGCCAGTCGAAAGAGAAGCCTTTCTGCAGTTGAAGACGGATGAGGAACGGGAACGCTTCGTAGTTCAGTTCTGGTTGATACGCGACCCAATGCCAGGAACCTTTGAGAACGAGTACAAGGAAGAGCACTATCGCCGAATCGGCTATGCGAACTCACGCTTCTGGTCGGCAATCCCCGGTTGGAAGACGGATCGGGGTAAGATCTATATTCTGTTTGGACCCGCTGACGAAATAGAGTCTCACCCATCGGGACAGGGAGAGAAGCCGCCATTTGAACATTGGCTGTACAAGTATCTGGAAGGGATCGGTTCGCGCGTTATCATCGAATTCGTTGACGCAAAAAGAACCGGGGATTTCCGGATGATGACCGATCCAGCGGCAAAGAAGTGAGCCCAGCGGCGCGCACGCTCTTACTTTGGGGGACGCGTCAGATACTCCACCGGACGAATGCCATAGTCGGGGCCAAGCAGTTTGTAATCGGTCCCGACTCGCCCATTCCAATCCCATGAAACGGTGCCCGCACGAACCGTTAATTCACAAGCCATGCGTTGCTTGCCTTCATAGCGGCCAAGGTTGGAATCAAGATAGCCGAACTTACCGTCATCAATACGCATGACGGCAATATCGGCAACCGCACCAACGCTTAAATGGCCCAGTTCAGAATGCTTGATTTGGTTGGCGGGGTTCCAAGTGGAGGCCTTCACAATTTCTGCCACCGGCATACCCATTGCGAGGAATTTCGACATCGTATTCACCATATCCATCATTCCTGCATTCATGCTGCCTGAATGCAGATCAGTGGAAATTGAATCAGGATAAAAGCCTTGTTGGATGGCTGGCACTGCATTGCGGAACAGAAAACTGCCCCCGCCGTGACCAACATCGAACTTCACACCACGGGCGCGCGCCTTCTTCAGATAGTCGTACACTTTACCGTTCTCGTCGAGCACCGGGACGGGCCCACGAAAGAAGTGCGTGCTCATGTCGCCTGGGCGTAAACGGCTGCCTACCAACTCATAGTAAGGCCGCGAGGGCAGGAAGAATCCAAAGTCGACCATGATCGGAATATTTGCCTTTCGGCCCGCAGCCAGTGCACTGTCTACGCTTAACCAATCGGCCTTTTCGTAGTGCGCACTTTTGACACCCACCACTACATCGCTATGCTTTTTAGCCAAACGCGCCACGGCGTCGGAATCGAAATCGCCTTGTTCGGCTGCGTTCATAGACATGCCCAGACCTGCAACGTTAATCAGTGCGAACACGCGGGTTTTGACTCGATCAATGACAGTTTGCCGGAACGCTTCAAAGTTGCGCCAGCCCGATGAACCGGCATCGACCATGGTGGTGGTGCAGGTACGGAAGCTGAATGAATCGGGGGAGACACTTTCATCACCGGCCCACGCGCCTGCCATGCCGGTTGTATTGAACACATGCACATGAAGATCGATCAAGCCTGGTGAAACAATCAAGCCACTTACATTGGCCACGGTCTTCGAGCGTGTAGGATCAATGTTTGCGGCAACGGAGGCAATCTTGCCATTTTTCACTGCAACATCGCGAACCGCGTCGATGGCATTTTTGGGATCAATCACTCTGCCGCCCTTCAGCAGCAGATCAAATTCCTGACCGTATAATGCTGCGGCCGCGAGCAAGCAGATGAAAAACCTCATGCCAGTACAATGCGCTCCTTGGTCTTATCCCACTTCACGTATTTTCGTTTGCGCAAGCTCATGACGCCCATTTCGCTGGCCACCACGCCGTAATAACCGGTCATGATGTCGCACCGCAACGTTTCGTCATTGCGAATTGCGTTCTGCAAATTGCGTGTATGGAGCATCACATCTTCGCCGCCGGTTTTGACATGCTCATAAGGCTTCACTTCATTC